>NZ_JBEHVX010000001.1:0-78454 GCF_040227455.1 Catenibacterium sp. RTP21428st1_D7_RTP21428_210409
ACAGATTATACTGGTCTGTCACTTAAGAAAAACATAGAAAAGTGTTGTGTATTATCACATGATGCATTACTTAATACTGATGGTGAGAAAGGCTTTAATACACTAAATGAAGAAATACAGGTAAAGAATGAGAAGATTAGCTACGAAGAAAAGGATCATAGACTACTCTGGTTAAACATAATAATCGGTAATATTAAAAATAATATTACTGGGATATATCATGGAATAACCAAAAGAGAGATGCCTTTATTCCTGAATGAACAGGAGTATAGATTTAACCATAGAAAGATGGGAAAGACTATCATGGATAAAATCAAGAAATACCTACAGAGATCATTTCCTATCAGTCATAGACAAATAGTCTATATCCTGAATATTTCTGCTCCACACTTCTCTTAAATCGTTACCTGTAGATTATGGGTATTCAAAAGAAATACTGTTTTCTTTCTTTCTTTTTTATTTTTTTCTTATATAATCATACATAAAGGAGTAAAAAACTTATGAGTAAAGTATTTGTACCAGAGAACTATCATTCACAACTCAATCTTATTGAGACTGAAGTTGCGATTAAGATGATTAAAGATTATTTTGAAAGACGTTTATCAGAAGAATTAAGACTCACTAGAGTATCTGCACCACTATTTTTATTAAAAAACACAGGATTAAATGATGATTTAAATGGAACTGAAAGACCAGTAGCTTTCAACAGCTATGAGTTAAATAATGATGATGAAATTGAAATCATTCATTCACTTGCAAAATGGAAGCGTGATGCGCTTTATAGATATGGCTTTGAAGCACATACAGGACTATATACAGATATGAACGCAATTAGAAGAGATGAAACAATTGATAACCTTCATTCTATGTATGTAGACCAGTGGGACTGGGAATTAGTGATCAAACCTGAAGATCGTACTGTTGATTTCTTCAAACAGACTGTTAAGAAGATTTATAAAGCTTTATTAGATTTAGATTTCTTAATGATTCGTCATTATCCAAAGTTGGATAAAGGATTATTACCAGAAAAGATTTTCTTTATTACCACACAGGAATTAGAAGATGTTTATCCTGATTTAACACCAAAGGAAAGAGAAAGAGCTATTACTAAGGCTAAAAAGGCTGTATGTTTAATGAAGATTGGGGATACCCTTAAGTCAGGTATTAAACATGATGGACGTGCACCAGACTATGATGACTGGACACTTAATGGTGATATTCTTGTTTATCACCCTATTCTTGATGATGCATTTGAATTATCTTCTATGGGTGTACGTGTTGATGCGAAAGCTTTAGAAGAACAGTTAAAGAAAGCACATGCTGAAGAGCGTACTGAACTTCCTTACCATCAGAACGTTTTAAACAATGTTTATCCATTAAGTATTGGTGGCGGTATTGGTCAGTCACGTTTATGTATGTTCTTCTTAAAGAAAGCCCATATTGGTGAAGTACAAGCTTCTTTATGGGATGAAGATACAATGCGTATCTGCGAAGAAAATGATATACATTTATTATAAAGTTCACTCATGTGAACTTTTTTTGATATAATGAGAGGGAAATTGGAGGAATGTTTATGAAAGATGGTTTTATTAGAGTTGCAGCTGGTTCTTTTAAAGTCTCTATCGCAAATGTGAAAAAGAATGCGCAGGAGATTATCCGTTTATCAAAAGAAGCCAACGCAAATCATACACAGGTTCTTGTATTAAATGAGTTATGTTTAACTGGTTATACAATTGAAGATCTTTTCTTTCAGAAAAGAGTATTGAATGAATCAGAAACACAGCTTCAATATATTCTAGATGAAACAAAAGATCTTGATACAGTGATTGTTATTGGAATGCCACTTGTCATCCGTAATGATCTTTACAATTGTGCTCTTGTATTACATAGAGGAGATATTCTAGGTGCTGTACCTAAGACATATATTCCAAATTATCATGAATTCTATGAAGGTAGACATTTCAAGAGTGGTCGTGATTTAGATGAGTATATTACTTTATGTGATCAGGAAATTCATGTGACAACTGAACAGATTTTTGAAGATGTAAATCATCCTTGGTTAAAGATTGGGGTAGAAATATGTGAAGATGTATGGGTACCTCATACACCAAGTACTGATGCATGTTTAAATGGAGCAACACTTATTGTGAACCCTTCTGCATCTAATAACTTAACTGGTAAGAGTGATTATAGACGTAGTTTAATTAGTGCAACAAGTGCAAGACTTGTATGTGGCTATGTTTATAGTAATACAGGTCTAGGTGAATCAACAACAGATGTGGTATTCTCTAATCATCATCTTATTTATGAAAATGGTACATTACTTAAAGAATCTACTCAATATTCTACAGGTTTAATCTATGCAGATATGGATTTAGAAAAGATTCATACAGAACGTATTGAAATGACAACTTATGATAGTGAAGATTATTTTGATGCCGTACCATTTGCATTAGATAATGAAGAATTAGATTTAGATCGTTATTATGATCCTCATCCATTTGTCCCTAGTGATAAAGATAAACGTGCTGCACGTTGTGAAGAAGTATTTAATATTCAGACTCATGGCTTAATGCAGAGACTTGAAGCAGCTCATATTAAGAAAGTCGTTGTTGGTATGTCTGGAGGACTAGATTCTACTCTCGCATTACTTGTAATGCATAAGGCTTATAAGATGTTAGGACGTCCTGTATCAGATATTATTGCGGTGACTATGCCTTGTTTTGGGACAACTGATCGTACTTTAAATAATGCCTTAACACTTATGAAAGAACTAGAAGTCACTTCTATGACAGTCAATATCAAAGATGCCGTTAACCAGCATTTTAAAGATATTAATCATGATCCTGAAGTTCATGATGTCACTTATGAAAACTGCCAGGCACGTGAAAGAACACAGGTTCTTATGGATATTGCGAATCAGGCAGGTGGTATTGTCGTAGGTACAGGAGACTTATCAGAAGTTGCACTTGGATGGTCTACTTATAATGGTGACCATATGAGTATGTATGGCGTTAATGTTTCTGTTCCTAAGACACTTGTAAGATATCTTGTAGATTATGTATCTACTTTATATAAAGGTGAAGTATTAGAAGCTACATTACAGGATATTCTTCATACACCAGTCTCACCTGAATTACTTCCTGCCAAAGATGGTGAAATTACTCAGAAGACTGAAGATATTGTAGGACCTTATGAATTACATGACTTCTTCCTTTATCATCATGCAAGATTCCATTATGAACCACAGAAACTATTACGTATTGCGATTCATACATATGGTGATAAATATGATGAAGCAACAATTAAGAAATGGCTCACTCTATTCTATAGACGTTTCTTTACTCAGCAGTTTAAGCGTAGCTGTATCCCAGATGGACCTAAAGTTGGTTCAGTGGCTTTATCTCCTCGTGGAGATTTACGTATGCCTAGTGATGCAGATGTATCTATGTGGCTTGATGAGTTACGTTAACCTGAAGCTTTCCACTTATGTGGAAGGCTTTTTTTCTTACCTCCATTATATAGGTGTTATAGAGACTGAACTTAATGCATGATTTTAGATGCAATGATATAATAGTACCAAAGTACAAATGAAGGAGAATCATTATGCAGATTATTAAAGGGATGCACCTCAATAAAAAACTCAATGAATTGGCAGAACACTTACAGGGGCCTGCTTATATCATTACAGAAAATACAGAATATGTAGAAGATCTATTCTTGAATAAGTATTCCTGTTTATTTGATATAGAAGTTCTAACACTTAAACAATATATAGATAAGATTTTGATTTCACATAAACAGTTTGCCCGTCATATTTATTCACAGGCAGATCTTGTTTTTATAATGCGTCATATTCTTTCTTGTCATACATTTAATACAATACAGTTTAGTTCTAATTCTTATGAGATGATTCTTGAACTCATTAATACACTTAAGAAGATTCATAGAAATAATATAACTCTTGAACAGTTTTTCGAAGATACTTTATTAAGTAAAAAATGTGAAGATTTATATACAATTAATTCTCTTATTCCAGGGGGATACTGGACAATTGAAGAAATGGTAGAAGATTTAATAGATGATTCTTTAAAGACTCCTCTTTATATTATGAGTGATGATTATCCTCATATTGCATCCAAAGAGTTGTTTAAGAAGATAGACAATTATGTTCCAGTCACATTATTAGAGATAACAGATGCAGATGAAGTATTAAGTGAATATGAAGAGGCTATTATTCATCACTTATTTGATAATAGTGATGTACATAAAGTTGCAAAAGGACGTGTTATTACAGGTGGTCATCCTATGCAGGAATGTATGAAGATTGCCTGTGATATTAAATCACGTATTGTGAATGAACAGCTGCAGTATGAAGATTTTATGATCATCACAAATCAGGCAAGCTATTCAGATTATTTGACTATTTGTTTTGATGAACTCAATATTCCTGCCACATTATCACAAAATGAAACATGTCATTATAATAGTGATTATCGTAAAATGTCTCGATCATTATCAGAGTGTATTGGACATACTTTTAAAGAAATTATTCAATTCCTTCAAAAACAGGATATCAGTGCCTCTATGATTAAAACTCTTGATGCCTATAAATGTGATGATGAAATTAGTCCAGAAGAGTTTGATTTATTCCTTCAATGTATTATCCCAGGTAATAGAGTTACAAATAAGACAGGTGTTATTGTGACTTCACTTGAAAAGGGACTCACTGCAACACAAAAACATATTTACTTAACAGGAATCAATGAAACATTCTTACCTTTAGAAATCAGTGATAAAGGATTCTTAATGGAGGAAGACTATAAACAGTTTAATCCTCATCCTCTATTATTAGATGAACAGTTACAGGCACATTATAAGCGTATTATACAGGTTCTTTTAAATCCTTATTTATCTTATACATTCTCTTATAGTAAGAAGAATATGGCTGCCAATGAGTTAATTCCTTCTATTCTTATGTCACGTTTGAGTGATCTCTTTGAATTAGAATATATCAATCCTTCATTGAATCTCATCAAGAATAACCTATATTTAAATCAGTCACGTATAGATGAAGATCCTATTAATCGATTGATTGATCATTATAAGATGACAAGTAACCAGCCTGAGTTTATTAAAGATACAAATAAGCTCGGAAGAGGGGTCAGTGTATCTCGTTTAGAAACATATAATAAGTGTCCTTTCTCTTATTACATTAAATATGGATTAAAGATTACAGAAAAGAGAGAAGATACTTTACAAACAAGTGAACTTGGTTCTTTATGTCATTATTTGATGGAGAAGTGTTTAGATAATGAATCTCTTGTAGATCAAGAAGCAATGCACTATATAGAAGAGAATCTGAAAGAGAAATATGATGGTCATCCAATGAACCAATACTTTATTGATAATCTCATTAAAGATATGAAGATGACAATCAAGATTATTCAGAAACAGTTAAAACTAGGTAACTATGTTCCTGTCGCAAAAGAGAAAGAAATATCTGGTCAGATTGGTGATGTTCCTTTTTCAGGTATTATTGATAGAGTAGATGAATTTGGAAATTATGCACGTATAGTGGATTATAAATCCAGTAATAAAGAAATTGATTTAAATCTTGCGATGCAGGGATTTAATATTCAAATGCTTGTTTATCTAGATATGTTATGCAAGCAGGAAAACAAGGACCGTGCAGGTATGTTGTACTTTAATATGAAGAAACGAATACTAACACGTGATACAAGTTATGTGCTTGGTGATGAGGATGTATTAAAAGAATATCGTATGGAAGGCTATATGGTGGATGATGGATCTACTAATTCTGTAAAAGGACTCGGATCTACTCCTGAATTAGTTGCACCTGTTAAGGTAAAGAAGTCTGGAGAATATGCGAATAGCGCAAAGGTTATTTCCCCTGATGAACTAGATTCAATTATGGAATATGTGGAAAATCATATTTCCGAACTATATAAAAAGATTCATGCTGGATTAATTCCTATCCATCCTACCTTAACAGATGGTGCCCAGCCAGACAGTGATTTTAAGGTTTATCCATGTACTTATTGCCCTTATAAGTCAGTATGTTTATTTGATGTATTTGAAAATGAAAATAGAATGATTGCGAAAGATATGTATAAAAAACTAAAAGGAGATGACGAGAATGCCTAAATACAATAAAGAACAACAGGCTGCAATTGATTTAAGAGGGAAGACTATTCTTGTCAGTGCTCCTGCTGGCTCAGGAAAGACAAGAATTCTTGTGGCCCGTTTAATTAGTTTGATTGTGAATGATTATTATTCAATGGATCAATTTCTAGTATTAACTTTTACTAAAGCAGCAGGAAATGAAATGAAACAAAGATTGAATGTGTCTTTACATGAAGAAGCTTTAGCTAATCATGATGAAGAAACATTGAGACATATTCAAGAACAGATTCAATTACTGCCTCATGCCTATATCACTACGTTTGATAGTTTCTGTAAGACACTATTAGAGAAGTATGGCTATTTAATTGGTGTGATGCCCGGATTTAAGGTGAACCCTTCACCTGATTTAATTAAAGACCAAGTACTAGATCAGTGTTTAGAGAAATGGATAGAAGATCCAGATTTCAAGGATTATGCTTACCGTCATAACACAAAAAATAACTTTGATGATTTAAAGAAGACTTTAATAGACTTCCAGAATATTACCAATTCTTTTGTGGATTTCCATCAATTCCTTGATCAAGTTCATGAAAGATATTATGATTTTAATCTTTCTAGAAACATGCCTATTCTAGAAGGCATGACTCAATTATATAGAGACTGCTGTCTTAAAAGTTTAAGTGCCTATAATATTTTATATCGCTTCTGTGAAAAGCATGATATTACTTATTTCTTTGAAACTGTTGAAAATGCGAAAAAACCTGCACCTGCCACTGCATTATATGATTATTATTCTGATCTCTACGATGCCTTAAATAGACCTCTTACCTTTGATACATTAAATAGTTTACTATCTCAAAAGTTAGAAATGGCAAGTATTAAATGGAGTGAATTAGGTGTAGATGATTCTGTTAAGAAACAATATACAAAGTTAAAAGGAAATGTCACTGATCCTCTTTCAAAATTAAAGAAGTTGTTATCTTTTACTTCAACAGAGGAGTTCAAAAAATATCTTGATTATTCTTTTAAAGATATTGAATTCTTACTTGGTAAAGATGGATTATTGAATCAGTTCAATAAAGATTATAGTGAAGCAAAGAAAGCTAGAAATGAATTAGACTTCCATGATCTAGAAGAATATGCAACAAGACTGTTGCAGCCTGATCTTCCAGTTGTAGAAAGATTGAATCATACATTAAAGGAAATCATGGTGGATGAGTATCAGGATACCAATGAAATGCAGGAAAACCTTGTCTTAAAGATTGCGAACTATGATGAACATATTCCAATGTTTATGGTCGGTGATATGAAACAGTCTATTTATCGTTTTAGACAAGCTGATCCTTCTATTTTCCAGTATAAGTTTGATACATTCACTAAACTAGAAGAGATGACAGAATATGATACAAACATTCGTATTGATTTAAAGTATAACTATCGTTCTGAAAAAGTTGTATTGGATAGTGTCAATTATATTTTTGATTGTATTATGGATAGTTCTGTAGGTGGATTAGAGTATATCCATGGTGATAATGCGATTTTAAGATATGATTTTGATGCGAAAGGTACAACACTTCCTGAACTAGAGAAGAATCATGATTTTGATACAGACATACTTATTTCTCTTTATAAGAATCAGGAAGAATATACAAAATCTGAAGTAGAAGCCCATATGATTGCCCAGAAAATCATCAGTATGAGAAAGTTAAAAGATTATAAATATCATGATTTTGCGGTACTCATGCGTTCTACAACTGAATTTATTACCTATAAGAAAGTATTTGAACGTTATCATATTCCTGCAAATATTACTTTATCGAGTGGTTTATTTGAGTCCAATGAAGTCATCAGTATGATGACGTTATTAAAGGCTTTGGTTAATCCATATGATGATATTGCGATGTTATCTGTATTACATAATAACTTCTTATTCTCTCATTTTACGGAAAATGAATTATTAGAAATCAGAGACGCAGAAGATCCTCTTTACATCAACCTCACACATCATACCAACAATAAAGTTCTTCATTTCTTAGAAGTGTTTGATGATTTAAGAAATACGGCCATGACATCTTCTCCTTATGAAACATTAAAGAAATGTTTAAAAGAAACAGGATACCAATCTTTTGTATCCCAGTTAATGAATGGTGAACAACGTAGCGCAAACTTAGATATTCTATTAGAAACATTCCGTACAAATGAAGAATATCCTTATTTAAAGGATTACCTAGAACTATTAGATTCTTCTTCTAACCAGGCACCTGGTTTTATTGCGAGTGATGAAAATGATGCTGTAGAGTTCATGACTATTCATAAGTCTAAAGGGTTACAATTCCCTGTTGTTTTTGTGAGTGCGATGCAGAAGAAATTTAATACTTCTGATGAAAAAGCGGAAATTATTATTTCTCAGCACGATGGAGTGGCAGGAAGTGTATGTAAGCTAGAAGAATCTCCTTTTGGTAATATTGTATGTAAATATGAACATCCTTATTCAAAGATGTTGAAGATGTTCATTCGTCAAGAAACAGTGAATGAAGAAATGCGTATTCTTTATGTTGCCTTAACACGTGCAGAAAAGAAACTCATCCTAACCGGTACAATCAAGGATGAAGAAGAGATTATTTCTATTGCCCGTCAAGTACAGGCCAATGATACAGATCCTACTCTAAAGAAGGGACAGGGTGTTGTATATAACCTTGCCATGCGTTCTACGAATAATTATTTGAATTGGGTGATAATGGCTTTATTAAGACATAAAGACTTCCAAAATGATTTAAAGATACTAATTCCTGAAATTAGACCTTATCTTTCATTAGATCGTTCTTCTTTTAAAGAACTAGATAATAAAGATACTCAGTTAGCGCGTTTCCATTGCACAATACAAGATAGCAGTGAAACAGTACAACGTATTCCACCTTATGCGAAAATAAAGATAGAGAACCAATATCGTGCCTATAAGAAGTATTATGATTTTGAATATCCATATCCTGTTGAACCACGTAGCATTGCGGTCACAAGTATGGAAGAAATGAAGAGTGATGAAACTCACTTTGATTTCAGTAATGAAGAAACACACTATCTAGCAACAGATAGAGGAACACTCGTACATAACTTGTTAAGCTACTTTAATTTCAAAGATGATGATCCTCAAGAATTGATTGAATCACTTTATACGAATCAGATGTTTGATGAAGAAGGATTGAGTGTACTAAAGAACTATCTTCCTCATATCAATGATTTTATCAATAGCGATACATATCAATTGATTAAAGATGCAGATCAAATTTACCAAGAAAAACAATTTAGATACAAAGATGAGAATGGTCTCATCATCAATGGTATATTTGACTTAGTCTTTATAAAAGACAATAAGGTTTATGTATTAGACTATAAGACAGATAGAGTATCAAAAGATAATAGTGATGAAACACTTAAAGATCTCCATCGCACACAGTTGTCTTATTACTCTAAAGTACTTAAAGAAGTATTCCATACAGATGTACAACCTATTATCTACTATCTTCACATCAATAAAGCTATTTACTTATAGAAAAAGACTGATATCACTTATGTGATATCAGCCTTTTATTTTTCTACAGTATTGTTTTCTTCATCTCTAAATAATTCTTTTTGACAATGGGGACACACTGTTAAACTACCTGCATCTTTTGTGGGAAGGTAGTTATGACAATAAGGGCATCTCCAATAAACGAGACCAAGAATAAAATAAATAACTAAACAAATAATAATCGCGATAGTAAGTATAATCGCAATTGAGGCGTAACCTATGAAATAACAGACTAATGCTGCAATCGCAAGGAGACTAGCTAGATAACTTTGTTTAGACATAAAAAACTGTACTCTTTTTAGTTTCATAAGATCACCCATTCCCTACTTGACTTATTATATCAATATTCAAAGTAGAATAGAACACCTTTTTCTGTATTTTCTACTCCAAAATGATATCCATGTCTCTCTAATATCGCTTTTACGATAGGAAGACCGAGTCCTGTTCCACCTTGATCCTTAGAAATATAGGCTTCCCAGATAGATTCCATCTCTTCCTGAGAAAGATGATGTCCTTCATTTTCTATCTCAAAGCGATGCTTCATAATACGATATGTGATTGTACCATGTTCTTCGGTATGTTTAATCGCATTAGATGTGAGGTTGTTAATGACTCTTTCTATCTGAATAGGATCACAATCTAAATCAACAACTTCATATTCCTTTACTACATGAAGTTGTTTCTTTTCTAATTCATATTCAAAATCATCTATAACTTCTTCTACTAATTCAGATAATGAAACATAATAGTTATTGAGTTCAATCTTACCTGATTCTAAACGTGAAAGTTCCAACATTGTGAGTACAATACCATTAATACGCTCTATCTGTTCATTGATGATAGAAATATATTTTTCTCTTGATTCCTGTGTTGTAGCATCTTCTAATAATTCAGAATAACCGGCAATAATACCAAGAGGTGTTTTGATCTCATGTGTGAAGTTCGCAATAAACTGTTTTCTTGTATGTTCAAGTCTTTGGACATGTTCTAATTGTTCAGTAAGCTGATTGATTGTATTCTCTAAGTTCGTACTCATAATGTTAATATTGTTTTCTAATTGTCCTATTTCATCATGACGTGTAATTAAAAACTTCTCACTGAAATCATTTTTCGCAATTTCACTTGTAACTTCTGATACATGTCTTAATGGTTTAGTAATCATATGTGAGATTACAATAGAAATCACAACATTTAACCAGAGCACAATAATATAAATATACCAGGAATGTTCAAAATAGTTCACAGCAGCTCTTTTAGTTAATTTTGGTATAAAGCTTGCAGATACAAAATAACCTTTTACACCACTTGTATTTGATACAGAAGAGATTTCCTGATTAAGTTCTGAAAGCACAATAGTCATTGTACCATCACCTACATTAATACTCTTAGAATGCACATAATCAGACCCTTTTGAATATTCAATACTATCAATCTTCTTGATTTGTTTCTCTAATGCCTTCTTTAGCTTCTTATAATCCGTAAACTCTCTTCCACCACTTGAACCATTTCTTTCATAAAAACATCTTTCTGACATATACCAAGATATTTTATACTTCTTCAATGATTTATGTGAGTTATTAAGTAACACCTTACCATTAATCGCAAGATAAGCAGGATGAATACCTGTTGTATCCATTGATGTATAGTATTCAACTTCTTGTTCACCATCATTAATATAATATTGTTTCTTTTTAGGCTGTGCACCGCCTATAACTACTTCATAATTCTCATCCGGATGGGCAATCATATATTCATTGATTTTCTTTACTAAATTATTTTCAGATATATCTACCATGATTTCTTGACTCTTATTTTCATCAAGAATCCATAATTGAGATACATGTAAAGAAGCACTGCTCACAAATGACTTAATATTATTATCACTATCAACAATTGCAGACATACCTTCATTGGTTAGGTAGTAATTCTTTAAATATTTAGTCATATTCTTATTATCTAATGAATATTCTGTTTGATAAATACTCTGCAAACCTGAAGTGAGTGAAGCATCGTAAGTTGAACTAATAAGACGCTCTTTGTATTCTGTAATACCTTGTAAGGACATAAGTCCTAGAATAATAATAAATACAAACAGCATTAAGAAGAAAGTACGCTGTACAAGTCCAAAAGACCATTTAGTCTTCTTCATCCGTATATGTATAACCTGCCTTCATAATAGTCTGAATACGATGTGAATGTACACCTAACTTTTTTCTTAGTTTCTTAATATAAGTATCTACAGCACGTCCATCACCATAATAATCATAACCCCAGACCTTATTTAAAATCTGAGAACGAGTAAATAACTGATTCTTATTATTTAAAAACAACTCCATCAACAAATATTCTTTATTAGGAAGCGCTACCGCTTCACCATCTACATACATGAGATGCTTACTTTCATCTAACCAGATTGTTTCTTTATCTTCTTTTTCTGTCTTCTTGCTTCTATTTAAAATAGCCTGACATTTCGCATATAAAACAGAAGGTTTAAAAGGTTTAGTAATATAATCATCTGCACCTACATGATAACCATCTAGCATATTATCAGTTTCAGATAACGCACTGATAAAAATAATAGGCATATCATATTTTTCACGGATCTTCTTACATGTTTCATACCCATCCATTCCTGGCATCATAATATCAAGTAAGACCATATCAATATCCTGATTCACTTTATCTAAAGCATCATAACCATCTACAGCTTCAATGACTTCATAATCTCTTGTTGCGAAATATTCTTTAATAATATCTCTAATCAGTACTTCATCTTCTACAACTAATAATTTATACATTTTACACCTCCAAATAATAAAGGACTCTATCGAAGATAGAGCCCCCATATGAGTTATTCACCAATTAATTCCATCATTGCTTTATGGAATACTTCTGTCTTATCAGCAGCATCCTTAGCATCTTTACCCTTAATTGAGAAATAGAATTTACATTTAGGTTCTGTACCAGAAGGTCTAGCAGCAATCCAAGAACCATCTTCTAGATAATACTTTAATACATTTGACTTAGGTAAGTCAATTGTAGTGCCATCAGAACGTTCACTTGTTGCATAATCTTCACTTAATACAACCTTTACGCCACCAATTTCAGTAGGCTTATCCTGTCTTAAAGTATCCATCATTTCTTTAATGCGTGCAGCACCTGCAGCGCCAGCCTTTGCTAAGGCAATCTGTGATTCCTTGAATGTACCATACTTAGCATATAATTCATTCAATACATCAATAAGATCCTTACCCTGCTTCTTATAGTAGTTACCACATTCAGCAGCAAGTAATACAGCCTGTACAGCATCTTTATCTCTTACGAAGTCTTCTACAACACAGCCATAGCTTTCTTCATAACCGAAGATGAACTGTTTTTCATGAGTCTTTTCATACTTTCTGATTTTATCACCAATGAACTTGAATCCAGTTAATGTCTTTTCAACATCAACACCATAGTTTCTCGCAACTAATTCACCAAGATCACTTGTGACAATAGTATTATACATAACTGCATTATCAGGTAATGTACCCTTCTCTTTTCTCTGAGATAAGATATATTCAAGATATACAGCAGCACTCTGGTTACCACTCATTAATACATATTCACCATTGTGCTTTGCGACAACACCAAGTCTATCACCATCTGGGTCTGTAATTGCGACTACATCAGCATCTACTTCTTTCGCAAGCTTAATAGCTAATTCATAAGAAGCGTCTACTTCTGGGTTTGGAGACTTAGTATTTGTATAATCTGGATCAGGTGCACACTGTGCAAGTACTGGCACAATATCATAACCTAATCTCTTTAAGCATGTTCTTACAGGGATGTTATCTGCACCATGCTGTGGTGAATAAACAATCTTGAAATCAGACTTATCTAGTCCAGGATTGATTTCAATACCCATTACAGCTTTATAATAAGCTTCATCTACTTCTTCTCCTACCCATGTAATGAATGGATAAGCTTCTTCATCACTGATCTGTTCGATTTCTAATTCGTCATCAATTTCATTTACATAATCAACAACGATATCACCCCATTCAGGGATTAACTGACAACCAGTATCATCATATACTTTATAACCGTTATATTCCTTAGGGTTATGAGAAGCAGTAATCATGATACCACCTGCACATTTTAAATAACGTACTGCGAAAGATAATTCTGGAGTAGGTCTTAAAGATTCCATGATATAAGACTTAATACCAAACTTTGCGAGAATCTTTGCAGATTCAATCGCAAAACGATATGACATATGTCTATTATCATAACTAATTGCCACTCCACGTTCTTTACCTTCTGGTAAATTAGCTACATATTTCGCAAATCCCATATTTGCTTTACGAACTGTATAAATGTTCATACGGTTTGTACCAGCACCTAAAATACCACGCATTCCTGCTGTACCGAATTCAAGATTCTTATAGAAAGCATCTTCCTTCTGTTCTTCTGTCATTCCGGCAAGTTCTGCCTTTAATGAAGCGTCCATGCCTTCATAATTTAACCATTGCTCATATTTCTTATTAATATCCATTTTTAAGCGTCACCTCTTGGTTCTATTATACCATTTTCAAAAACCTATAGAAACAAAAAGCGCTACAGTTACATTATTTTCTCATAACTTTCACTTATATTTTAGATACTTCTCTAAATAAAATAGCAATATTTACGAATATCAATAAGTTTTTGTCGATAACTCCTAAGTAAACACTTACAGATATATAAAAAGAGGTTAGTGATCTCTCACTACATCCCCTGTTTTTGCATCACAATAAGTTGTAATATCCTTTGATGAAACAATCATCTGATAGCCTCTTTTACCTGCTGAGAGAGCGATAGGACGGTCTTTTTCTATGCTGGCATCAAAATATGTTGGGAACTTCTTTTTCATGCCAACAGGAGAACAACCTCCACGCATATAACCTGTAAGACCTAGTAAATCCTTCATATGAAGCATTTCTACCTTCTTATGTCCAGATAGTTTAGCGAGCTTCTTCAAGTCTATTTCCTCTAATACAGGAATACAGCATACTAAATAATCATGGTCTTCATGTAATACAAGTGTCTTATAGATATCACCTGCATCCATATCTACTTGTGATGCTACATGTTCACCACTTAAATGTTCTTCATCATATTCATATGTTTTGATCTCATAAGGAATCTTATCACGATCTAACATTCTTAACGCATTTGTTTTAATTTTACTCTTTTTCATATATATCACCTTGGATGATATTATAGCACTTTATCGTGGCCAATGTTCATTTTCTACAAAATAAGTAGCTTCCATATCCGCTGTAGATAATGCGAAAGCTTCAGGGAAGCGACCAAATACATTACCTACAGTTCTGGCATCATCCCCATAGCTAAAGCCCATATGATAGGCAATAGCTGCTGTTTCTATATCTGTAAGCTTTAAATAGCGATTCATAATATAAACACTCTTAGAACCATGTCCTACAGGGAATGCATCTTCTATTGTATAGAAAGGCACCTGTTCCCATTGTCCTTGCGCATTCTTCTTGTTACGCATTTCTGTCTTATAAATATCAACCTTGCATAAATCATGAAATAAAGCACATAATGCTATACTTTCTTCACTCATAGATAAATGATAACCTGGTTCACAACGCTTTTTTACATAGCTTCTAAAGCAGAAATAGACATGGAGACTATGGTCACATAAACCACCCTCATAATCTCCATGATAACGTGTACTTGCAGGTGCTCTATAGAAATCAGTACCTTCTAGCCATGAAAGAAGATCATAAATTCCTTCTCTTTGTATATACTTATGACAAATATCATTAAATAAAGTTTTTACTTCAATAGAAGATAAATCATCCTTTTCAGGATACATATCTTTTGCGAGTCTTAATAAAATACCATCTTTACCAATTGTTTTCATGTTTACATCTCCTCGTCTCTATTATACCAAACTTTTTTGTAAGAAAAGTGTGATTTTGTTTGATATCTCTACTATACTATTTTTAGAGGTGATTACATGAACAAACTACATTTGGCTCAGCTACCTACTCCTATTGAAAAAATAGACTATCTTTCCAACAAATATAAACCAAGTATTTTTGTGAAAAGAGATGACTTAACAGCTAGTGTGGCATCTGGTAATAAGATTAGAAAATTAGAATACAGTGTTGCAGAAGCTTTATCTTTAGGGTGTGATACACTGATCACTAATGGTGGATTCCAATCCAACCATTGTCGATCTACTGCCGCAGTAGCCGCAAAACTAGGATTGAAGTGTATTCTTATACTTAGAAAAGAACCTGGTGAAAATATTGAAACAGCCAACTTCCTTTTAGATCATATGCTTGGTGCTGATATAAGAGTAAAGGAACATGATGATTTTCAAGCACATAAAGATGAGATGATGCTGGAAGTCTACCAGGAAGTATTAGATAAAGGTGGTAAGCCTTATATTATTCCTATGGGTGCTAGTAATGGAATCGGTACTTTAGGCTATATTGATGCTTTTGATGAAATACTAGAATATGAGAAAAAGACCGGTATTGTGTTCGATACTATTATTGATGCAGTAGGTTCTGGAGGAACTTATACTGGTTTATATTTGGGTAATGAATTAAGACAAGCTCATAAAGATATTGTAGGTATTAATGTATGTGATGATGCTAATTTCTTTATTAATGAAATTAATAGTATTATTGATGATACATTACCTCATCTTGATGTAAAAGATGTAGAGAGAAGTCATATTCATATTATTGATGGATATGTAGGAAGAGGATATTCTTTAAGTCGCAAAGAAGAATTAGAAGCTATTTCTGACTTATCTAGACATAGTGGTATTATTCTAGATCCTGTATATACAGGCAAAGCGTATTATGGACTAATCCATGAATTAGAAAAAGGTACATTTGATCATGCAAAGAATATACTATTTATGCACACAGGTGGTATATATGGTTTATTCTCTAAATCAAAAGAAATAATCTCAGCCTAGGCTGAGATCTTTTTCTTATAAGCGATAATCACTGTTTCTAAATACATAATAGATGTAATACCAATAGACTCTATTAATATTCTAGGTGTATAGGTTGTTTTGATCTTTCTTGTTTCTTTTTGTGACATATTCACATCATGCTGAGATAAATAAGTATTAATTGTATATTTAGAAAGAGATGGACTTGTGAAACATGAAATAGTAAATGAAATCATAAAGATAATAAGTATCTTACTAAGATTATGTGTTTTAAATAGTTTATGGCATATAAGTATTAAAAAGAGCGAACTAATAATTAATATAATCAAAGGAATCATCTTTAACTTATCACATATATTTTCAAAGATAGAGACACATGCATTATATTGTGCATCATTGGATGTAAGCTGGAGATGATTCCAATCCAATGGTTTTCTTTGTGCTTTCTTTATAAAGCCTTCTGTATGGCTTTTTTTATTTAAATAATAAGTAACAGAAGAAACAGTTTGTTCAGCATGACTTAATGACTGCGCTTTTGATAAAGAGATAAAGATAGTATTATAAGGCTTTAAATGACTTAATAGTCCTACTTTATTCTTATAGATTCCTACAACAGATAATGATACATCTCCTTTTTCTGTGTTTAATTGAATATCGTCTCCTAAACTTAGATTATTATTTTTCGCAAGTGCATAAGAAATCACTGCATTGGATGTATTCTCATCATTCTTGTTTAAAAGTCTTCCTTCTTTAAGTTTATATTCTTTTGAATTAAAGTCCTGGATCAGCGTCATAGAGGAATAACCTGCAAGAAGAAATGTATCTTCTTGTAATTCTGTCAAACAAATACGAGGAAAAGAAAGACGTGTATTGACTGATTTAAGTGTATGTGAAGATGCATTGACTAGTTGTTCATAGTTATAAGTTTTAACATCTTTAATAGTAGTTAATTGTTTGGCATCTCTGATGCTTATTCCATTATCAGATGATAGTGTGACTTCATACTTTAATTGTTTCTTATACTTATTAATAACCTGTGATGATCCCTGCTTAATGAACAAGCACATCATAATAAGATTCATTGTGATACATACAATGATAAATAACGACAAATAATGTAGACCCTCTTTCCCTTTAGACATAATAACGCCTCCTTATAAATATAGTAAGAAATAATATTTGCGTTATTATGGAGTAAATATGGGAAAAATTGTGTAAAAAAAACAGTGGATAAAATCCACTGTCAAAAACAAAAGTATATTATTCAGCAACTTTCTGTTCTTTGATAACCTTAGCGATAGATTCGATTACGTCCTTTTCGTCTTCACCTTCAGCTTCGATTTCTACAGTAGCCTTAGTTGGAACACCTAAAGACATAACACCCATGATTGATTTAAGGTTAACGCTCTTACCGTTATAGATTAAGTTAATATTGCTAGAGAATTTGCTAGCCTGGTTTACTAAGATTGTAGCAGGTCTTGCATGTAAACCTACTGGGTCAGATACTACGAATGATAATTTTTCCATTTAAAAAATTCCTCCTTATGAATATGGTCTTATTATATCACAAATCCTAATTTTTTCTATACCTTTATGTTATTTTTTACTAACGCTTACAAAAGTATTGATATATACGCTATTTTTTTGATAATAATTTTTTATAATTGTATAAATCCGACACCTAAAACAGAACCACAATTCCATTCTTTTGTATGTCCAGGGTGTTTAAAAGCTAATGCAAGATTACCCATTTCATAGACCATTACGCCACCTTTTGGGATATCTACAACTTCTACATGATCTAATATTTCAGGTCCAAACACCTTTTCATCACTATATACTGCCGCCTGCATATTTGTGATTGTCAGAAGTTTTCCCTTAATGATAAAAGAGAATTTATAAACATTCTGAGAACCTTCTAAAGGAATCTTTTCGACAAGAATCTTATCAGGATCAACGCCTAATGTTTCAAAGATACGAGACTGCTGGAAAGACATAGCTTTCTTTAGTTCTTCATTTAATTGTTTCTCTTTAGAATAATCATTTTTACTATAGTCATGCTGTGTTGCATTAACATCTACATCTAACATCCATGGATTAAATCTAAATTCCATTTTCTTTCTCCTCTAATTCATTTTTGGTTTCCGTACGATATTCTACTAATCTTTCAAACCAGATCTTACATAATGCACCTACTGGTACAGAAACGAGCATTCCTAAGAATCCACCAATCATACTACCGAAAATAAGTGATACGATAACAAGTACAGGATGAATATCAATACTTGCACTTAATAATCTTGGGTTAATAATATTACCATCTACCCCCTGAATAATAAGTAATGCAATCAAAGCTCTTAAAGCCATATGTAAATCAGCTGTCACAAGACCAATAATTGCGATAGAAGCATATCCAAGGAACGGGCCTACATAAGGTATTAGATTACCTATACCAACTAATAATGCAATCACAATCCAGAATTTAACATGCAAGAAGCCAAATGCTACACTTACCATGACAAACATAAGAAAAGCATCAATCACCTGACCACGTACATAACCAGAGAATACACCTTCAATATCAATTAATAATTGATGAATAGCAGTGTCTACTTTCCTACTTGTAAAAGCTTTAATACTCTTACTCCAATAATTCCATAATTTTTCTCCATCAAGCATAAAATAAATCGCAAAAATAATAGAGAATAGTAAATTAGTGAAGAAGTCCGACACTTTAGTGATACCGCCTAGAAGATTACTTGTAACACCATCAACTGCTGTCTTTAAGAACTGCTGTACTTGTACTGTAGAAATACTCATAGATTTAAGCTGTACGATGATTGCCTCATAAATCTCATTCACATTCTTTGCGACAATACGTAAGAAATCACTCATATCCTTAAACCGTGTGACTGCAAGTTCTTTACCAATACTTTTAATCACAAAAGTAGATAATAACGCAAAAACAAATAATACAATTAAAGAAGTAATCACAACAGATAACTGATGAGTTAACTTCTTCTTTTCTTTAAAATAAGAAACATTTCTAAGAGATGATTCTACCTTTTCTACTACTGGCTTTAATAAATAGGCAATCACAAAACCAATGAGTAATGGTGTAAATACCTGGCTTAAAAATCCCAATCCCTTCTTAAGAAACAAAAGAATATCTGATATGTTACTTCCTGCTGCAATCACAAGATAGATTGCAATGACAGTAAGTACTACATAAATAGATATCTGTGTATATTTTCTATTAGGTTTAAAACGAAACATAGTACCTCCTTACATAAGAGGGCTAAAGAAACGTAAAATACATCTCCATCCTCTTAATACAACACTTGTATTTATATACTTTTCTGATACATCCTGACTTATTTCAAATAGTTCATCGAAGTCTTCTCTTAATTCTTTGACTGCATGATTATGTGTAAACCAGCATCCATTTTCAAAGTGTAGATAAAGACTTCTAAAGTCAAAGTTAATTGTACCAACAACACCGACCTGATCATCAACCAAACATTGTTTTGAATGAATAAATCCAGGAGTATATTCATAAATATGAATACCTGCCTGCACAAGATGTGAATAATAGCTTCTAGTCATTGCAAAGACAACTGCTTTATCAGGAATACCAGGTGTAATGATTCTTACATCGACACCTCTTTTTGATGCAAGAATAAGTTCTCTTTGCATTTCGTCACTTAATATCAGATATGGTGTAGTGATATAGATATGATCAACAGCATGTTTAATCATATTTAAATAGACATTCTCACCTGTTTCTTCATCATCTAAAGGTGTATCCGAGTAAGGGATGATATATCCTTCTCCTGATACTTTATGACCTTTTAAATAAAGTGTGAGGTCTTCATTATCTTCTTTACTTGATGTCTGCCACATCTCAAAGAATATCTTTGTGAGAGAGTCTACTGCATCACCCTCTAATCTTACTCCAGAGTCCTTCCATAGTCCATAAGGATGTGTGTAATTGAAGTATTCATCGGCAAGATTATAACCACCAGTATAGCCTATTAGACCATCTATGACAGTAATCTTACGATGATCGCGATTATTCATAAAGGGATTTAAAACAGGAAAGATAGGGTTAAATACACGGCATTGTATACCTTCATCATGAAGACGTGCTCTAAACTTATTATTAATAAATCCTACGCTTCCCATATCATCATAAAAAACTCTTACATCCACACCCTGTTTTACTTTCTCTACAAGGATATCCTCTATCTGTCTCCATGCTTTTGAATCTTCTATCGCATGATATTCCATGAATATGAATTCTTTAGCGTTATTTAAATCATGTAGTTGTGCTTCCAATGCATCATTTGTAGAACTATAGAATTTTATCTTTGTATGATTAAAAGTAGGAAAACCCAAAGATTGTAGATAATAAGCTTCTGTGGCATGAAGAGGATCATTCTGTTGAAGTTCTTCATAACCTTGTGTTTCAATCTTATAACTGTTGAGATCATCATTTACTTTATTGAACTTCTTCTGTACTGTCTTCAACAATGAAGGTCTACCAAACAAGATATATATAGCTAAACCAAAGACAGGAAAGATGAGAATCAAAACAATCCAAGATAGCTTAAAAGCACTATTATCCGGTCTACCATAAATACGTAGTACACATATAAAGGCAATTATACTCATGATTGTATCAAAAGCTGCATAGTATTCAGAAAGATGTATCGCAAGATTCACAATCATAAATACCTGAATAATAATCAGAAGTGCAGCAATTATTACTCTTACAATACTATTTTTTACATCATTTTTATGCTCATATGTATTCATAAAATCCCCCTATTTAAAAAAGGCTTTCAATTAAGAAAGCCTATTAGAAATTCTTCTTTGCGACAACTAAGAAACGATATGTTGTCAACTGGAAATATGTATTCTGTTTAATCTGATCTAATGCATTCATATAGAAGCTCTTATATTGTGCGACATTTTCAGCCACTTCTGGAGCCACCTTACGGAAATAAGTCTGTATTTGGCGAAGATTATGGAAACGAATATAACCTTTATCTTCTTTAGTTTCTACAACTTCAAATCCTGCCTCAGCAAGAGTCATTGCACAGCTGTTCATATCCCATACACCTCTCATCTTAAAAGGCATATACATAGATAAGAATTCATGAAGGTTTTCACTACCATTCTGATTCACAATGAAAGTACCATTTGGTTTAAGTACACGTAATACTTCATTCTTATCATAGTTAGAGAATTGATCCATTAATACATCGATACGTTCATCCTTAAATGGAAGCAGGTTAGATTCTGTCAATTTAGTTGCCTTAACAGGTAATCCTTCTAGAGTTGCTTCTACTTCACTTGTTTCAGTATAAGGTTCAATATCAAATGTTGCTGCTGGATAATCTTTATAATCCTTTACAAACTGCCCTTTATCCACTGTCATAAAGGCTAAATGATCTTCTGGATGAACATAGCTCTTAGTAATAGCGACTTCATCATAAAGTGGTGCAGAGACTTCATAACCATAGTCTTCTTCATCTCCACGTTTTAATTCTTCAATTTCTTTCATTAGATGTGTAGCTGATTGAATCTGCTGACGACATCTGAACTTACCATACTTAATAATAATAAATTGTACGATTGCATCCGCAATCACACCACATGCCACAAAGATAATGAGTTCTAAGAACCACAGTGCTGACATGAATGGTGCATCTGTACCACCAATCATATAACAGATAATACATAATACAACCATGCTTGCTGTTCCTGTATAGTTGAAAGGACGATTGAATTGTTCAAACCACACTAAGTTATTCACTCTTAATGCACGTTTACGGCTGATTTCAAAGTAAATCAGCTGGAATGTTAACATCAATCCAACAAACGTTAATAAAGTTGCGAGTAAAATTGCCATAGAATTCCCCCTTATTTGATCTTCTGACCTGTAAGAGTATAGTATTGATCTCCAATTGTGAAATAGCCTTCATCATGAAGAACGATTTCTTTTTCAATAGAGTAAATTTCCTTCATATCATTATCTACATCATAGATATAAGAACGTCCATTCTTTTCTAATGCAAGATATGGATGTCCATCAAAGACAATTGCTGCCTTTTCAGGAATCTTTGTATAAACATCTGAAAGTGCTTCTTTTCCATTACAGTCATAGACCTTAAATTGGCCATTCTTATTATATGCTGCATAATATGAATTGCCGATGAATCCTAAACGTGGATATGATGATTTTAATACATTTTCACCTTCCGCATTAATTAATTCATACTTACCGTTTTTAAGCTGTACAATAGCACACTTGTTTTCATCATACTGATTGGCTTCCTGATAATAAGGACTGACCTTCTTACCATTGAAGTCATAATAAGCATAGCCTTTACCTTTTACAAAACCTGGATAACGAGACACCGTTAATTCATGTGCATATGGATAAACCTGTACATTCTTTAATTCACTTGTCTTCTTACCGTTATAAACTGTATGAGGTCCATAGGCAATCTTCTTATTTCTAGAAATGAAATGTGTATTGTCTTTAAAGTTAGAGTTTGTAGGAACAATCTCTCCCTTTCTATAAAGACTGACAGTATCATCTGCAGTTAATACGATATTGTTTTTGTTTGTGATCTCTGCACCAGTTAGTACATAATCATTTGAATAAATCTTAGTATCAATTACAGCTAATGTATTCTGGTTATCTGCATCATATAAAATAGCCTGATTCTTACGTGATGCAAGAATAGAATAGTTACCTACTTCCTTAATAGAAGATTTCTTACCATTCTTTAAATAAACATTAATAGAATCTTCAAAACCTACAATAGATGCATCATCTATACTAGAAGCATAGTAAACCTTCTTCTTACCAGCATATAGAGTCTTACCATTATTTACAACTTTATAAGTCTTACCCTTTACGATAACAGGTAGATCAGTCTTTAATAAACCGCTCTTAGTAGATGATTTATAAAGAACCTTACCTTTTGTATTGAGTACTTCAATACCACCTAAAGAAATATCGGCCGCTCTTGTTTTAGTTTCTGTTTCTGGATTTCTTATAACAGTTACTTCACTTATATGCTTCTTCTTACCTATAGTTGCAGTAATAGTTACTTTACCTGTTCTTATACCATATACAGTACCATTTTCTACAGTCGCAATATTCAAATCACTTGAATCCCATTTAACCTCTTCAGGATTTACATTAGTCACAGAAAGCTGACCCTGTCCACCTTTAATAACAGTCATTTCCTTCTGATCAATCACTTTAATAAGCTTATGAACTGTAACATCACATGTATAATCCTTCTTATCAATCGTTGCAGTAATAGTCACTTTTCCTGCTTTATTCGCATGAATTGTACCATTTTCTACAGTCGCAATTGTCTTATCAGAAGTTGTCCATTTAACCTTCTGATTTTCATAATTATTAATAGAAAGACCATAATCAGATTCTTCATCCATCTCAATCTTAGTTTCACTTAAAGAAAGAGGTTTAGCCTTAACAGTAATTTTAGCCTTAGCCTTTTGATTACCAGCCTGAACAGTAATAGTAGCCTTACCAGGTTTCACACCTGCAATCTCTCCAGTATCCGGTGCTACAATCACAACCTGATCATTACTTGTAGTCCATACTGCCTGATCTTCATCCTTCTTATTTAATACTTGTAAGAAGATATGCTGATCCTTTTCAATAGTAGTCTTAGAAGGATTAATCTTAATCTGTCTCTTCTTTACTGTAATAGTAGCCTTATATTTCTTCTTGCCGACCTTTGCAGTAATAACAGCTTTACCCTTCTTTAAACCTGTTACTTCACCAAATTCATTGACTGAAGCAATCTTTTTCTTATTAGAACTCCATTGTACAACTTCTTCTGGATTCTTCTTATCTAATACATTTAATACAACCTTCTGTTCAGTTAAAAGAGTCACCTTAGTCTGATCAAGTCTCTGTGTTCTCTTCTTTACAGTCACCTTAGATTTAACTGTCTGACCATTACTTGTTGCCTTGATAGTCGCTTTACCTGGATTAATAGCCCAGATATGTCCATCAGCAACAGTCACTACATTCGCATTACTTGTTTCCCACTTAATATCAGGATATGCATTTTCAATGCCATACTGACCTTCTTCACCTGTATAAAGTGTTGCTTCATTTTGAGAAATCTTTAAAGTCTTACGTTTTACTTTAATCTTACACTTTAAAGTATCATCCCCTACTTTTGCGATTATTGTAGTCTTACCAGGCTTTAATCCCTGAATGACACCATTGTCTACTGTTGCAATCTTAGGATCCTTAGACTTCCATTCAATTGTACGTGCACCAAAATCATTCACTGTAAGTGTAGCAGGTTCTGATGTATATACATCTAAAGATTCCTGAGAAAGATATGGATGTAATGCTTCTACCTTAATCACACAAGTCACTGACGCATTATCTTTAGTTGCAGTAAGTGTTGCAGTCCCTGCATGTTTTGCATAAACATAGCCTTCCTGATTAATATCAATGACATCATTATCATTTGTAGACCATACAACAGCATCATTCGCAAATACCTGTGTTAAAGTGTTTTCTGTCATATTAAGAGAAGATGCACTTAAATAAAGTCCAGTCTGTGGCTGAGATTCACCTACAAGCATATTACCCTGTGTTTTTAAGCTTGTATAACGTCCTGGTTTAATAATTGTTTTACCTGTATTAGAAATATAACCAGTCTGATCACTCTCATTAGTCACTAAATATCCACCTTCAAAAGGTGTATATGTCTTATACATATCTTTGGTATAACGCTGCCCCTTAGTATTATAAAGAGCATATAAACTATTCTTTCCTTCTTTCATGAAAGAAGTCTTCTTAATCTCATGATTATCGGATGATGATCCACAGCCACTTAATATTAATGCAGTAGCCAGGATTCCTATTACCTTCTTCATAGTCTGCCTCCTTGTTTTTTTCTACAACATCATTATAACATAATTCTTTACGTAAAAAAAATGAGAGATAATCTCTCATTTTAGAATCTTTCTGAAACGATAATTTACATTCCATAGGAACATAAGAAATACAACTACTAACATACCAAAAGAGACTAGTGTTTTACATTTTACACTACAATAGAAAAACAAGATACAAAGTACAGTAATCAAGAAACTCATAAGTAACATCATGAGACTTTTTGATTGTCTTCTTAATTCAAAGAAAATAAGAAGCTGTAACGCAATGGAAATTATGAAATATAAGTCATTATAATTCATAAGCGTATCTCCTCTCTTTTTTCTTATTATATACCAAGCAACAAAAAAAGGCCTTATAAAGGCCTCTTTTACATTAAATATGTAATGGATCGTTGTTTACACCATAAACCTTTTTATCTTTTGTAGTTGCTACATAATATACTGCGCTATCTTCAGGTTTATAGTAAACTTCTAAAGTTTCAAGAGTGTTAAGCTTGATTCCGTTAGCTTTGATATCTTCTTTAACTAATTTTTCGATATCAGACACATTAACATCTTTATTCATGAACTGTACTTCAATTTTTGTTTTCATGTTTGTATCCTCCATTTCCTAGTATGATAAAAACCACCTTTAATATAACACTTTTCCTTTTACAATCAACCATTTTTCTTGAAAATATCAACTATTTTCACCATTTATACATTTATATGTAAAATAGTAACTGTTTTTACGCTTGTCATATATAAACAAAATAATCAAAGTAATGATCATCAAAATAAGACCATAAAGTAAATACACAAGAAGTAATCCTATCAGACTTGAATCAAACATCATCCCTGGTACAACAACTAATGCCTGAATAAATGAAACACTTGATGTACCAATACGTTTAAAGGCTGCCTGAACAGAGAATGCACATGAAGCATATTGTGCAAAGAATAATACAAGAATATCTATTAAAGAAATAATAATCTTTGCCTTTTGATCAATATAGTGTCCTAGCTTCTTATATCCAATAAAGCTAAGCAATGATAATAGTATGGCATCTAGACAGATGATATAACCTAGGTTATAACCAAAAGCCCATATAATACCTCCAATGACTGCACCAATAAAAGCACCAAGTATTCCAAGTGGTGAAGCAGTGTGTTTGGTAATACGTTCATGTTTTTTAAAGCAGTCAGAACATAATATATCTATTTCATCATCTAATAAATAGACATTTAATGGTTTGCTTTGATGACAGTGATGACATTGTGGTGACTGATTAATTTCTTTCTTGAGTGTTAAGATAATATTCTCTAACTCTTCTTTTTTAATGCGCTTAGATAAAACAAGTCCTGCACCTTTCTCATTAGAATATATACGTTCTACATCATCTCTTTTAATAAAGAGTTGTTCTAGTATATCTCTTTGATGCTTACTATCTTCTGTAGTCAATAATAAAGCTATTTTATGATGAGGTAATACCTGTAATAATAAATAAAAATGATCTTGAATGTAGTAATAATAGTCTTTTTTAGGGGTTGGTTTAAAACCAATAGTTGTGAGTTCTTTAATTTTCATAACGTACTCCTGTTAAAAAAAGAGAGAGTAATTCTCATTACTCCCCTTATTCTGATGCTGAATTTTTAGATCTATAAGCTCTCTTACGATCAAGTTCAGAAAGATATTTCTTTCTTAAACGGATATTGTTTGGAGTGACTTCTACTAATTCATCTTCATTAATATAGTCAAGACAAGCTTCTAGGTTGAAGTGTCTAGGTCTCTTTAATACAACTGTTGTATCTTTTGTAGATGAACGTGTATTTGTCTGCTGTTTACCCTTAGTAACGTTTACTACTAAGTCATTGTCCTTTGCATGTTCCCCAACAATCATACCTTCATATACTTCTACACCTGGACCAACAAACATCACACCACGGCTTTCTACACCACCAAGTGCATAAGCAGTAGTCTGTCCTGTTTCAATAGAAATAAGAACACCTAACTGTCTTTCACCTACTGCTTCACCTTCTAATGGGCGATATTCTAAGAATGAGTGGTTAATAATACCATAACCCTTAGTCATTGTTAAGAAGTTAGTCATGAAACCAATTAAACCTCTAGAAGGTACAATATAATGAACCTTAGTCATACCATCCATAGAATCCATGTTTTCCATGATACCTCTTCTTAAACCTAATGATTCAATAACTGAACCAATACAATCATCTGGTGCTTCGATTTCTACATCTTCATATGGTTCACATGTTACACCATCGATTTCCTTTAAGATAACATGAGGTCTAGATACCTGTAATTCATATCCTTCTCTTCTCATTGTTTCAATTAAGATAGATAAGTGTAATTCACCACGACCACTTACCATCCATTCTTCTTTATTCTGAATACGTTCTACTTTTAAAGATACATCCTTGTTTGTTTCTTTGAATAAACGTTCTTCAATCTTAGATGCAGTCACAAACCTACCATCCTGACCAGCAAATGGTGAAGTGTTTGTACCAAAAATCATCTGGATTGTTGGTTCATCTACATGAAGTAATGGTAATGCTTCTTCACAGCTTGGTTCACAGATTGTTTCACCAACACCAATGTCAGCTAAACCTGCAACAGCCACGATATCACCAGCACTTGCTTCTTCTACTTCAAATCTATGCATACCTAAATAACTGAATAACTTCTGAACACGGAACTGTGTCTTAGAACCATCTGCTCTTAAACATACAACATTTTCATTTACTTTAATAGAACCTCTCTGAATTCTACCAATACCAATTCTTCCTACATAATCATTGTAGTCTAATAAAGCTGGCTGTAACTGTAAACCACCTCCAACATCTACTGCTGGTGCAGGAATTTCATTGATAATCATATCAAATAAACAGTCCATATTAGGAACCTGAGTACTAATATCAGGATCTAATGAGCTTGTACCATTTAATGCTGAAACGAAAACAGTTGGGAAATCAAGCTGATTATCATCAGCACCTAATTCCATAAATAATTCAAGAACTTCATCCATAACTTCCTGAATTCTTACAACTGGACGGTCAACCTTGTTGATAACAACGATAGGCTTAACATGAGCAGCTAATGCCTTCTTTAATACGAAACGAGTCTGAGGCATTGTACCTTCATAAGCATCAACTACAAGTAAAACACCATCCACCATGTGCATGATACGTTCTACTTCTCCACCAAAGTCAGCATGGCCTGGTGTATCCATGATGTTGATCTTATAGTCTTTATAATGAATAGCTGTATTCTTTGCTAAAATAGTAATACCACGTTCTCTTTCTAAAGCGTTACTATCCATAGCACGTTCAGCTAGTTCTTCGTGTGCTTCAAGTGTTCCAGATTTCTTAATAAGCTGGTCAACCAATGTTGTTTTACCATGGTCAACATGAGCAATAATTGCTATATTTCTAATATTCATAATCGCACCTCTTTCAATTTTTAGATTATATCATAGTTCGTCTTCATTTCAATAAAGAATAGTTTTCAAGATGAGAAAATTTATTAAATATTGAATAACTCAACTCTTTTTTAAAAAAGAACAGGCTTACATAACCTGTTCTTTTAAGAATTTATAAGTTGTAGAAAGAACTTCATGAATATGATCCGCATTATCATAATTATGAGATGCACCAACAACTGGATGGAAGATCATCTGCTTACCAAATAGTTTTGTATATCTTTCACTGATTGCATAAGGTACTGTTTTATCTTCAGTTCCATGAATGACTAATAAATCATTCTTATATGTATCTAAGTTCTTATAGAAATCTCTTTGAAGCATATCCTTTACAAAAGCATCGCTGATTTCAAATCCATTATGATCATAAACAGGTGCTTCTTCTACTGATCCTGTAAGATAGTCTAAAGAATCTGGTAAACTGAAGGCAGGAGCCCATAATACAAGTTTTTTAATATCTTCAGGATAAATTTTAGCAAGTTCACTCGCAATTGCACCACCCATAGAATGTCCTAAGACATATATATCTGTTACTTGAGGCATCTTCTTTAATTCTTCTAATAGAATACGTGCACATGATAATTCATCATCAAATGTCATTTCTTTAAAGGTAAGATCTGATTCACCACTACCTAGAAAATCCATTCTTAAAGTACCGACACCCTGCGCTTCTAATAAACGTGATAAAGAAACATAGGAAAACTTAGTTCCTGTGCATTGTCCTGTAAAACCATGGAATATTAATAATACAGGGAATTCTTTTCTATGAGGCACATGGAAGAATCCTCTCATAACACCCTTAGGTGTCGCAATTTCACAATACTGCTGCATAATTAAGCCTCCTCTACAAGTGAAACCATTCTCTTCACTTTCTCTTTATCTACATAATCATAGTTAATACCATTATAGCTAAATGATACATAATCATTGGCTGTAGTAGGATCTGCTCTCCAATTCTTACATGAAGAATGAACCTGATGAATACCTGTATAGTGAATAATGTCTACGACATTTGTTTCATTAATTCCAGAACCTGCCAATATTTCTATTTGATTGCCATATTTCTCCTGCAGTTCCTTAATAAGCTGAACTCCTTCACTCACAGTAGACTTCATACCACTTGTAAGTACTCTATCCACACCTAATTCAATTAATCTATGAATTGTTGCATCTGGATTATCACATACATCAAAAGCTCTATGAAATACTGCAGTCTTACCATAACTATGAATAATAGAGACCATTTCACCTGTACGTGCACTATTGATTTTACCATCAGGATCCAAGAACCCAAACGCAATACCATCAGCCCCATGTTCTAATAGTTCTTCTGCTTCGATAATCATCTGTTCAGATTGTAATTCATTATATACAAATCCTGCACCTCTGGGTCTTACCATGCAAATAACTTCTAGATCTGTATTATTCTTAATAAGTTCTAATGATGCAATAGTAGGTGTTAATCCACCTAACGCTAACGCACTATTTAATTCAATTCTTTTCGCACCACCATGATATGCATTCATTGCATCCTCATAGCTGCCACAACATACTTCTAGCTTATTCACTCACTTCTACCTCTACTTCATACTGTTCTTGATCTACAGTCATATAAATAAGATCTTTAATGGCTTTCTTCACTTTAGTTTCAGTCTTTTCTAAGAACTGATTCTTAATCGCTTCTTTTTCTACTTTCTTCTTCTGTTCTTTCGCGAAAGTCTTATAGTCTGTAATAGAAATCTGATTAAAGATGTTCTTTGTTTCATCATAAACCTTAATAGAATTCTCATTGATTTCATTAGATAAGATCTTTACTGCAGATGTTTTCACGATAATCTTATTATTTGTTTTTTCTACCTGTACATCAGAAAGATCAACACCTGCTTTCATCTTACCTTCATAAGTAATTAAGAAAGACTTCTGTGTTAAAGGAACAGTCCAGCCATTAAACTTTAATGAATTAGAAAACTTCCCTACTTTTGTATAATCATATTCAGATACAGCTAATTCATTAATATCTCTTATTTTCTGTGTTAAAGCTGTTGAAGTGATTTCTTCTTTAGCTGGTGTACTACGTCCTCCAAAGTACATACCACCCACAAACACAACAATAACTAACACAATAATGACTATAATTGATCTTAAACTAAATTTGTTTTTCATTTTCATCACCAACCAAATTATAGCAGATAAAGAAAAATATATACAGTTTGTTTTATAGTCTAGATGATTTGACAACAAATACAATAAATGATAGTTTTTAAGTAGGTGATGAAAATGAATTACGATAATGTACATATTTCTAGATGGGAAGAAATACCAGATTTTCCACTCTATATAGATCAGGTTGTATCTATTATAGAAAAGAGTTTGTCTTTCTTAAAAAATGACAATGACGCTATTATCACAAAAACAATGATCAATAACTATGTCAAACATAAGCTAGTAAAAGCACCTATAAAGAAGAAATATGAAAGAGAACAGATTGCTTATTTCACATTAATTTGTTTATTAAAGTCGGTCTTCTCTTTAGATGAGATTTCTAAGCTTATTCAATTACAACAGAGTCAGAAAGAATTATCTGAATTCTATAATATGTATTGTGACGTATTTGAGCGTATCCTTAAGACAAATTATTTAGACTCAGAACTACCAGACATATATAATAAATGTATCTTAAGTTCTGTCTATAAGATCAAGGTATCTGATAATCTTCTTGGTGAAGAAACAATGGAAGAAGCACTAAAAAAGGATTGAGTTTATTCAATCCTTTTTTACTTATCACCAAAAATGACATTCATATATTTTTCTTCATTTGTTAGAATACGGATGATTGTTACTGTGTCATGATCATATTTATAAAAAATACTATATTTTCCTGCAATGACATAATAAAGATCTGTTGTCCATCCAGTTCTATTAGATAGCTGACCACCTATTTCAGGGTGTGTTTTTAATACAGCACATAGTTTCACTATCTTTGGATTCAAACGCATAGGGTTTCTTAAATCAGCACGTGCTTGTCTTGTATATCTTAGATTCATAGTTCAATTCCAAATTCTTTTAAGATATCTTCTTCAGAAATACTATCATCTGCAGGTGCTTTTTCACCTTTATCTAATTCAATCATTAACTGAGAGATTGCCTGTTCTCTTAATGCCTGTTTACTATTTGCGGTTACTAAGAAAGGCATTCCTTCTACATTAATAGACTGCTGAATAAATGCATTAATAGCATCAGTAAGTGTCATACCACATTGTGCATAGATTCCTTCTACCTGTGCTTTGATTTCTGGATTAATACGCATCTGAAAAGTGCTTGTTTTGGGTGCTGTCGCCACTGTTAGTGTTGTTTTTTTCATAGTTCATAAACTCCTTCTCAACTATTATAAACATCACTCAATTAACAGTCAACACATTGTATATACAGAAAACAAATAAAGAAAAAAACTGATCAGAAATGAAATCATTTCATCACAGTTTCTTAATTAACGCTTTTTAGATTTATGTCTAGGTTTCTTAACAGCTTTTCTAGCACGAGGAGATTTCTTAACTACTTCTTTTAGTTCTTCTTTCTTCTCTTCTACTACCTTTACTGTATCTTCTACAGCTGCTTTTACTTCTGCTTTCTTTGTTTCCACAACTGCTTTAACTGGTTCTTTAGTTTCTTCAACCTTCTTAGTCACAGCTTTTACGGTCTTTTTAACCGGTTCCTTCACTACTTCCTTTACAGGCTCTTTAACTTCTTCTACCTTTTTAGCCACAGCTTTCACTGTCTTCTTGACTGCTTTCTTAGATGCAGCCTTTTTCTTCTTATGTGCAATAATCGCCTTAGTAATTTCATTTAACTTTGCTTTAGTTTTAGCACGGAAAACAAATATATGGTTACCTTCAGCCTGTGCAAGAACCTGAGGAATATCTGCTTCAATCTTGATATATTCTCTATACTTATCAGCAACTTCTGTATCAGATAATTCATAATCAATACCAAGACGTCTTCCTACATAACCTACATAATACTTTCTTTCAATTTCATAGAAACAAGTATTATAGATCATCATATCTGCCCAAATAGTATATGTATCTACATCATAAGCATAGTTCATCATATCAGGAATAAAAGCACCTGGTGCTCTCATATTCACTTCTAAAGGAACTAAATCACCTTTTCTACCTAATCCTGGTTTATCTTCAGATAATTTAATGAATTCAAAATGGAAGAAACGGCTTCTTGTATCAAATGCTTTAACAACCTTTTCACCAATTTCATAAATAGGTTTACCTTCTACAGGTTCAGAATGGAAATAGATATCAGATGCATCATTGACTGTATCCATAATAGAAGTATCCATATAATGACTTGTAGAGAATAAAATATTCTTATCCTTATCAGTCACACCTTCGAATGTTACAACATCACCAGGCACAAAATCTTCTAGAATATAATCAATATAATCCTGTTTATGATTATAGAAGTCTTTTAATTCTTCATCATCTTTCAATTTATAAGTATGAGTTGCTCCTACACCATTATCAGGCTTTACAATCACTGGATAACCATTCTTTTTAGTAAACTCTAAAGCTTCATCAAGTGTATCTAACTTAATATAGTCAGCCACCTTTAAACCAGCACTCTTATATACTTCCTTCATAGCTGATTTAAATTTCATCCAGCGCATATCCTGAATCTGTGGACCAGTAGTCACATTAAAGTCTCTTCTTAATGTTGCTTCTAATTCTAGCCAGTATTCATTTTCAGATTCAATCCAGTCAATCTTTCCATAATGACTAGAGAAATAAGCACATGCACGATATACTTCATCATAATTCTCTAAAGAACCTACATAGTAATATTCAGTCAATGAATTCTTTGTGTCATCACTGATCATATCATATGGGCAATCTCCAACACCTAATACATTCACACCACGATCTTTTAAACGCGAACAGAAATTATGATAATATTCTGGAAAATGTGGTGATATAAATACGACGTTCATCTATTCTTCTCCTCCTAGATTACTCTCTTTACAAAATATGGGAACTGTACTCTCCACCAATCCCAATCATGGTTTACATCATATCCCCAGAAATCAATCCATGCTGGAATATTCTTATATTCCAATAGTTCTTTCATTCTACTAGTTGAACGAACCATTTCGTCTTCCCAAGCACCCTGGCCGCAACATAATACGATACGACATTTTCTATACATTTCTACATATGGGTGATCATAACTCATACCTTCAATATATTTAATAGGACTATTACGATAAACATTATCATCCACATACTCATGAAAGAATAAATCACTATCATAATATCCACTTAATGCGATACATCCACTAAAAATATCCGGTCTTCTAAATAAGAAATTAGCTGCATGTGATGCACCTAATGAACATCCTGTAGTATAAATACCCTTTGCATGTGTACCACACATCGCATTAATATCAATAATTCTAGGTACTAATTCATCTACAATATAATGATAATATTGTTCTAACATATGTGAACGAGATCCAACATCATGACCGCCTTCTTCACTCCATGTTTCTAGATCAATACTATCACAGCAGAATAATTGTATATTCCCATTATCAATAAGGTCTTCTACTGTAGCGACCATGCCATTGTTTTCAAAATCAAAAAATCTACCGTTCTGTGATGGAAATACAAGTATAGGTGTTCCCGCATGTCCATACACCTTATATTCCATATCTCTTTCAAGACATGGACTGTACTCTTTATAATATTCTACTTTCATTCCCAAAGCCCCCTTTGCCTTTGCCTATTATATCATATTTACTAGATAATTCACTTATTTATCGGTATTTCCTATATACTCATTTAATTCTTTAGGAATATGCCTAGCACTTCTTATAGTTCTTAATTGATATGTCTTAAGTACTTCCAATGGATAAAGAGTAGGATCATATGTTTTTAGACGTTTAAGAAGCATACTTGTTTCATTACTTTCTACTACCTGACACTTATACATAATTGCAGAATAAGGAGCACCATAATAGATATATACATTCGCATCTTGATGAATATTCCCTTTCTGATGCCATCTTATATAATCGCTTTGATGAAATGCCTTTATTAAATCAAAACGTTTAGGAGAAGCAGGAATAACCCAATCTTCACATATCACAGTAGTATGATAGCTTTGATCAACAAGAGACATGATATCTTCATCACTCAATGTTTCATCTAATAGTATACTGATCCAATGTTTCTTATTCATATGAAAAGCTGGATAGATAGAAGGATGATTCACTGTATCCATAGAAATCTTAATATTCAAACATTCTATTTCTCCTTGTTTATCACAAAACTTAGAATAGTCTGTATGCATAATAAGTCCAAACCACTTATCATTATTTCTAAATACAAATGAATCACCATTAGTAAAAGGACAATCTGGAAGAACATGATACTTTTCTTCAATAAGATGCATCAAACGTTTAGATTGAGGAAAAATAAAATAATCATATACAAAACAATGATTCAATATATCCTCTATACAGTCTTCATATGCAGTTCTCACTTTTTGTACAAACTTTCCCTGCTTACCTACCAGATGAATATTTGTATATTCTTCATCTGTATCAGTATCATAAACCTTTGCATCTAAAATACTATTTATAATGACTTCTATCCTGAAATCACCATCTAGTATATCTTTCTTATATATATAATTATGCTCCTGTTTCTTAAATCCATAATCAATAAGTTTATTCTCATCACAGTGATAACGTCTATAATCCTTCATCATAAACCTCCAAAGAATGCCTTACATATCAATTTTGATATTCTTTACTTTCTGTTTTGCTTCTTCTTTCATATGAGGAATAGTCAGATTAGGAAAACCATGCTTCTCTACTAACTCATTCGTATAATCCTTCAAACGATAAACAGAAAAATCATGTCTTTCTTTTTTGCCTGTTAAAGTATAGTAATTCACAAATGGTGTAAAGACCACGTTCTTAATTTTCTTTTTTTCTATATCAAAAGAAAGCATACCTTCTAATTGACATGATTCTTCCAACATGCCACTTACAAAATTACCTAAACTATAAGCAACTAATGTACGCTTACCATCCGCTCTTTGAATATATTCTACATCCTGTAATGTATGTGTATGTGTTCCAATAATCACATCTGCACCTGCAAGCTGCTTAGCCATATTCTTCTTGAATGTATTAGGATGATAATCATACTCAATACCCCAATGACAGGATACTATCACAATATCCGCATTCTCTCTTGCTTTTTTCATATTCTCCATCATAGTGGATTCATGAAAATTAATCATATAAGGTAACTGTTTCTGATAAGTCACACCATTCACATATTGATTAAAAGATAGAAATGCAATCTTAATACCATTCTTTTCTACTATATTAATATTCTGTTTCTCTTCTTCATTCTCATAGAGTCCTAAATAAGTCATCTGAGGATGTTTATTAAATACCTGGATAGAATGTAGTATGCCAGATGCCCCCCTTGATCATATGCATGATTGGTAGCACCATTCACTATATTAAATCCTACCTTTTCTAAATCATCTGCCACACTATCAGGTGCATTAAAGAGAGGATAACCAGAAGGTTTTCCTCCCCCCCTAATATTGTTTCCTGATTCACAAAACAATAATCTGCCTGGATATACTTCTTAATATTCTTATAATAGTTTGAAAAGTCATAACCCCTAGAAGTCTTGGCTTCATCAAGCATACATTGATGATAGAGATTATCTCCTACAGCAACAAAAGAAACACTTGGTGTCTCTTTCTTTACTTCTTCTTTAGGAGGTGTACTACATCCTGAAAGAAGTAACATAATTGCAAGAAGAAATTTATATTTCATAAATTATTTAGTTGTTGATCCAAATCCACCATTACGTGTTTCAATGGCATCATCATCTTCAGTAATACCATATGTCATGAAGATTCCCTGGGCAATACCCTGGCCAGCCTGAACATCAACTACTTTTCCTTCATTTGAATCATTTGTCATCTTAATAAAGATATGACCTTCATTATCTGAATAGAAGTAATCACTATCAATTACACCGACAGTATTATTTAACTGTAGACGATATTTAAATCCCAAACCACTTCTAGGATAAATCATTAATACCCATCTTTCATTCATTTCACAACGGATTCCTGTAGGAATCTTTACTGTTTCTCCAGGCTCTAAATGTATATCAATAGGTGTATAAAAATCATATCCTGCAGATCCTTTAGTTGCACGACGTGGAAGCTTAATCGCATCATAGATGTCCTTTACATCTTCCTTTTCCATTCCTGTTTGAAATTGTTCATAAGATACTTTATAAAATTTAGCGCTATTCATTTCAATCTCCTTTCGCTCTTATATATATTATACACAAAAAGCCTAGATTTTACTCTAGACTTGTGAGTCAAAACGATATTTAAATTCTTTATAAGTTTTCTCAGTTTTTGTATCCTTCACTACAGCATTACAATAATGATCACCCTGGTTTACTTCTATACTTATCGCAACATTTCGCTTATCTGAAAAAGTAAATGTAGACTTTTCTACACGTGGACTATTTAAATCATTATTAGGAACTGAAATTGTAAGAAAATACTTAAGAGAAGAATTCTCTCCTGTCTTCATATTTCCATGATAACAACGCACAATCTTATTATCCTTCTTCATTGTATAAGCAATATCTAAATTCTTTTTTACTACATAAGAATCAATATCCTTAAATTCCTTCTTATGTAGGTTCTTATTCATTTCTTTAAAGAAAGCTGTCTTATAATCTCTATCTTCACATGTAATAGAAATTTCTTCCCCATTCAACATACCTGAATAGAATGTTCTTACTTCCTGTGCAATATAATTTGAATTGGCACGTGTTGAACACCCACTTGTCAACAAAAGTGCGATTAACCAGAGTATCTTCATGCTTTATCACCTGTAAGCATTATACATATTTATTATGGAATAACTGTGTATTTTCAAAAAATGAAGCACTTATTTGTGCTTCATTCATACTTTTATTAAAAGAGTTACTGTGGTAGGTGATCAACCGCATATTGTGCTTCTTCAGCAGTGAATTTTTCTCCATAGCTTGAAGTTAACTGTTCATAGATAGCTGAACGAGACATATTCATACTTGTCTGATAATCCTTAGCTTTTTCTAATGCATTTGCCTTATAATCAGCTACTAAATGATCCACTGTATACTGTGCTGATTCTGCAGGAAAACCTTCCCCATAGGATGAAGTCAACTGATCATAGATAGCCGCCTTAGACATATGCATCATAGATGAGTAAGATTCTGCTTTTGCGAGCGCATTCTTATCTTCCATAGTAGGTTCTTTACCTTTTGAATAATGAACAGTGACAGTACTTCCCTTTTCTATTTGTGTACCTGCCTGAGGTGATTGACTAATAAATCCTCCCTGTGCAATACTATCAGAGAAATCTTCTTCTTTACTTAACTGGAATCCATTTTGATCACACCAAGCCTGTGCATCTGTTTGACTCAAATCAGCAACTTCTACTTTCTCTACTTTCTTTTTCTTCTTAGCTTCCTTTGTAGTAGCTACTTCAGGTGAAGATTCAATTGGTTCTGGATCACTGATACTGCCTGCATATGCAAAAACCAAGAAACCTGCAAGAATCATACATAATGCTTTTTTCTTAGGCTGTTTCTTAAACAAGTAATATACAAGATAACCGATGCCTAATACAAAAGCGATGAAGCCAAGCATCACAAATGCATCCACTGATACACAGCGAATCACAAATAATACAAAGAAAGCAAGCAAGCCATTAAAGTCTTTTTTGCCTTATCATTTGGTTCATTGTTTTTCTTTAATTTAATGAAATACACAATGCCTAGTACAAGTAAAACTAAAAATAATAGAAATAAAATCATATCAACATACCCTTCCTTGGACAACTATATTGTAGTACTATCCATCAAAAGATGTATTGAGTAAGTGCTGGAGAACAACTATTAATAGGTGTCTAGAAAAATTAATTAAAAAAGCTGTACGATGACAGCTTATGATTTGTTAGGAAGAGTAATCGTAATACAAGTCCCCTCTCCTAATTGACTATGTAATTTCACTGTTCCTTTATTATAAGAAACAATATGCTTAACGATGGCAAGACCTAAACCTGTACCACCTTTGATTCTACTACGTCCCTTATCAACACGGTAGAATCTTTCAAAAATACGGCCTTGGTCTGCAAGAGGTATACCAATACCTGTATCCTTGACTTCAATGATCATGTTATCTTTCTTACTATAAATATGAACATAAACATGACCATCTTCTTTGTTGTACTTAATAGCGTTACTTACAAGATTAGAAATCAATGTTTCTATTTGAGATCCATTTCCAATATAAGTAATGGGTTCTACATCTATATGAAGCTCTACATTATATTTTATTAATAGACCTTCATAATCTTCAGAAATATCTTTCATTAATGCCTGCATCTTAACAGGAACTTTTTCAACAATCAAATCATCACTATCTAGTCTAGATAACATCAAGATATCATTAATTAAAGAAGACATATTAGTCACTTCGGTTTGAATCTTAGAAAGCATCATCTTCTTCTGATTTTCATCATTGATGAATCCTTGTGATAATAATTCACTATAACCTCTAATAGCTGTAATAGGTGTTTTTAATTCATGAGATACACTAGAGAAGAATTCTTCTCTCATCTTCTGTGAATTCTTCATTGCAGTAATATCTACAAAGAAGAGTGCTGTACCAAATGGAAGGCAGGAGATTGCACATTGGTAATCAAAATCATGAATCTTTAATTCTATACGCTGTTTCTTAGGTGCACTATTTAACGCATTTATAAGATTAGGATAAGTAATATGATCTATTAAGTTATCCTTTTCTTTTAAAGGTCCTAGAATCTTTATAGCACTATCATTGACACTTAAGATCATGCCATTCTCATCAAGTAAGATGAAGCCTTCCTCCATCTTTCTTAATATCGCATTGATCTTATCTTGTTCAAATCTTGTTTCTCTCATAGATTTTCTTAATCGATGAGAAAGTTTTTCTATTGTATCAATAATAGGTGTAAATTCTTCATAATCTGTTGTTGGGAGTTCAAAACGATAGTCTTCAGTCATGTTATTAAGAGACTCACTGATTTCTGTCAAAGGCTGAGTGACTCTCTTAGAGAGTTTACGTGCAACTATGTATGAAAATAATATACTAATCAGTATAGAAATCGCAAATGCAGGAGCAAGTTCTGGAAAATAACCCCATACCCCTGAATAAGGGATGGACAATCTTATAATGTGGGTATCTTTATAATATGCAGCATAGAGAAGTGGCTGATTGGTTGTCTCAGAACGTCTCATTGCATACCCTTCATGATTTGAAGAATGAAGTGCCTGTTGTACTTCTTCTCTTTTCAAATGATTAGAAGAGATGTCATTCTTATATGTATCTGCAAGAACTTTACCTTTTTCATCTATGATAGATATTCTTGTATCATCAGAGAAAGCAAGTGGATTAAGTGTTTCTATCTGTGTATTGAGATCCTTAGAGTAGTCTAGATTATATTCTATAAGTTTTACAGAATACATCATTTCTCTTTCGGAATCTTCTTTCATTGAACCAGAAATAATAAATATACTCGTTGCACTACAGATACATAGAGATACTAATAAAAGTGAGATAAAATACCTCAATATAGATTGTCTCATTATTGACCATCCTCAATAAAACGATAACCTACACTTCTGATTGTCTTAATATAATGATGTCCATCATCACCAAGTTTTGCACGTAAAGAACGAATATGAACATCTAAGGCTCTTGATTCGCCTACAAAATCATAACCCCAGATATTATTTAAAAGTTCTTCTCTTTCTACAACACGTTCTTTATTTTCTACTAAATAGAGTAATAACTGATACTCTTTATGAGTTAATTCAAGTTTTTCACCCTGCTTTAAAATAATATGCTTAGACTTATCAATTTCTAAAGATGTTGTCTTAATAACCTTTGAATGATGCTGGCTTCTTCTAAGTAATGAGCGAACACGTGCAGCAAGTTCCAGCACTCCAAATGGTTTCGTCATATAATCATCACAGCCTGAATCTAAACCTCTTACCTTATCTATTTCACGATCCTTTGCAGAAAGAATTAAGATAGGTAAAGTTGTATTAGTCTTTCTAATCTGTTTAATGGCTGAAATACCATCTAATTCTGGTAGCATGACATCAAATATTGCAAGATCAGGTGTATCTTCATGAATTGCGACAATAGCATCTATCGCATTATTAAAGAGGGTAATTTGATACCCACTTGATTCAAGAGATAACTTGATAATTTCCTGAATATTCTCATCATCTTCTATTACATATATACGTTCGCTCATTGGTTATATCCCCCTTAAATAATACGCTGCTGGTTGATAGATCCTGTTTCCATGAAGTCTAACCATTCACAGATATTAGATGCATGATCACCAATTCTTTCAAGATATTTAGCAATCATGAAGTAATCTAAACAGTCATCTGCATTTTCACTATTTTCTTTCATAATCTGGATGATTTCATTCTTAATATCCAAGAATAATGCATCAATATCATCATCCATTCTAGAAATGTTATGGGCTTTATCTACATCACCTTCTACAAAGGCTTCAATAGACTTATGCACCATTTCTTTTGCAGTCTTTAACATTTCTGGAATATGTTCTACTGTTCTATAAATATGATCACCAGATAAATCCAAGATAATTTCACAAATATCAGAACACTGGTCACCAATTCTTTCTAGATCAGTCACAATCTTTAATGCAGTAGTTACAATACGTAAATCTCTTGCCACTGGCTGCTGTCTTAACATTAATTTAAAACAAATAGATTCAATAGAACGTTCCATATCATTGATCATACGATCATTTTCCATAACTTCTTTCGCAAGCTTAGTGTTCTTGTTTTTAAATGCAGCAATAGTATTTTCTAACGCATTTTCTACAAGACCACTCATCTTTTGAAGATCTACATTAAGCGTATCTAATTCTCTATCAAAACGACTTCTCATAATATTTACCCCTTCATTATAATATATTGATTTAGATTATTAAATATTAACCGAATCTACCAGTGATATAATCCTCTGTTCTCTTATCCTGAGGGAATGAGAAGATCTTTTCTGTATCACCAGTTTCGATAATTTCACCCTGTAAGAAGAATGCTGTATTGTCTGCAATACGTGAAGCCTGCTGCATGTTATGAGTCACAATCACAATTGTATAATCTTTCTTAAGATCCATTAATAAGTCTTCAATCTTAGATGTAGAGATTGGATCTAAGGCACTTGTAGGTTCATCTAATAAGATAACATCTGGGTTAACAGCTAAACATCTCGCAATACATAATCTCTGCTGCTGACCACCAGATAAACCTAATGCACTTGTATCTAGACGATCTGCAATTTCATCATATAAAGCAGCCTGCTTTAATGATCTAATCACAATTTTTTCTAATTCAGCATGATTCTTAATCCCATGAATTCTAGGTCCATAAGCAATGTTATCAAAGATACTCATTGGGAATGGGTTAGGCTGTTGGAATACCATCCCCACTTTCTTTCTCAATAAAGTTGTATCTACTCTAGGATCAAAGATGTCTTCACTATCCAATGTCACCTGACCAGTAATCTTTACCCCTTTTACATAATCCTGCATACGGTTTAATGTTTTAAGGAATGTAGATTTACCACATCCAGAAGGACCGATGAACGCTGTGATCTTATGTTCTGGGATATCTAGACTTGTATCCTTTAAGGCATGCTTTTCACCATACCATAAGTTTAAATTCCTAATTTCCATTTTATTCATATATATTTACCTCATTATTTTGCTTTTTCTACATTAAACTTACTTGATAGCCACTTAGCGATAAAGTTCATGATTAATACAAGAATAATTAAAATCATCGCAATCACAAAGGCCTGTCCATATTCTGCGTTACTCATTGCCATATAAAGCTGGATAGTAAGTGTTCCACCACTTTCCATTAAGTGAGTGAAAAATCCTCTTGGCATAAAATAACCACTACCTGCTGTAAATAATAAGGCAGCTGATTCAGCCACAATACGCCCCATACCAAGAATCACACCAGTTAAGATACCAGGCATAGCACTTGGAAGAATAACAGTACGAATCATATACCACTTAGTTGAACCAATACCTAATGCGGCTTCACGATATGAAGAAGGAACTGATTCTAAGGCAACCTGAGTGTTTCTAATAATAATTGGTAAGATAAGAATAGTTAATGTGAGGCATCCATTTAAAACTGAATAACCAAGTCCTAACATTTCACCAAAGAAGATCATACCAAATAGTCCAAAGATAATAGATGGAATACCTGATAATACTTCTGTTGTAAATGAGACAGCTGCAACGAACTTCTTATTCTTTGCATATTCATTTAAGTAAATGGCTGCACCAATACCAATTGGGCAGGCAAATAATAATGTACCTACGACAATATAAAGAGTATTGATGATGTTACCTAATAAACCTTCAGGGTTCATTAACTGACTCATTGGTTCAATTAAATTCTTGAAATGGAAATGGGGGATGGCTTTAGAGAATACATAACCAATGATGACAAGAATTAAGATACTAGAGAAACCAGCACATAGGTAAATAAGTCCACGTAGTATAGTGTCTCCTATTCTTTTCTTTTTATGATATAACGTTCTATCCACAGCATTCACTTCCTTTAATGGGGATGTAGCTGACACTTTTTTTAGAATCTGCTTTATCCATTTTCTTCACCCTTCTTTAGAATCTTCATTAATATGATATTGATAATCATAATGAAGATGAATAATACTAAACCGATTGTAAATAATACTTGTCTATGTACACCACTTGAGTAAGACATTTCAGATACGATAGCTGTTGTTAAGAAACGTACTGAGTTGAATGGTGCAGGTAAATTAACTGCGTTACCAGCAACAAGTAAGATAGCCATTGCTTCACCAATAGCACGTCCAACACCTAACACAATAGCACTCATGATTCCATTCTTAGCGGCTGGAATAACTACTTTAAAGATTGTCTGAATTTTAGTTGCACCAAGTGCATAAGAACTTAATCTTAAATGATTTGGAACAGTTTCTAGAGCTGTTTCAGAGACATTGATTAATGTTGGTAAAATCATGATCACTAATACAATAATTGCGGCAATGAGGTTTGCCCCACCAGTGAACTGATGTGAATGAGATGTATGATAAAAAAACTTTTCTAACTTATACATCTGTGGGTTAATGATCAAGATACCAAGTAACCCATAAACAACGGATGGAATACCAGCTAATAATTCAATAGCTGCTTTCATAATCTTCTTTGGAGTACCAGTGACCATTTCACTTAATGCGGCTGCAGTAAATAAACCAACAGGTATTGCGATTAAGACTGCAAGTAAAGTACCAACAATAGAAGTTAAGATAATGTAAAGAATACCAAACTTTCCTTGAGAAGGAACCCATTCTGTTTTAAATAAGATATTTCCGATACCAACCTTAGCAAGTGCAGGTGTGCCGCTATAGATCATGTAGGCAGTAATAGCGACGACTGCAACTATTGAAAAAGCAGCACATACACTAACGATTAATGCGGCTGCCTTTTCTGATGCTTGTCTACTTTTATTGGTACCGACAATGCTATTTAGCACTGATTAGACCTACTTTTTTAATGATAGCCTGCCCTTCATCACTATCAATGTAATCGAATAATGCCTGAACTAATTTAGACTGCTTTTCAATTTTACCTTTAGTAGCCATTACGAATGGTCTCTGTAATGCATATTTACCAGCTTTGATGTTCTTAACTGTACAATCAACACCGTCTAACTGTAATGTGTCGATTGATTTATCAACTGCATCTAGTGATACATAACCAATAGCACCTTCAATAGAAGCACATTTCGCAACAACTGCACCAGTATTATCTAATTCCTGTGCATATTTACATTTATCTTTTACTTCTAATAATTCTTCGAAAGCACCTCTCGTACCAGAAGCAGCTTCTCTACCAATAACAACGATCTTTTCGTCTTTACCACCAAGTTCTTTCCAGTTAGTGATTTCACCAGTATAGATCTTAGTTAACTGTTCTTTAGTTACATTCTTAACAGTATTATTTTTATTAACCGCAACTGCGATACCATCAATAGCTACGATGTTTTCTTCAAGACCCTGGCTCTTTTCTTCATCTGTTAATGCTCTTGAAGAATCACCGATATCAGCCTTACCACTTAATACTGAAGCAATACCAGCAGATGAACCTGTAAACTGAGATTCAACTGTAACGTTAGGGTTCTTTTCTTTGAAAGATTCGCCTAAGGCAGTTACAAATTTTTCCATTGATGTAGAACCATCAAGTGAGATCTTTCCTGATAAATCTCCTGAACCAGCAGTTGAAGAATCTTTAGATCCTCCACAACCAGCAAGTGAGAATGCAAGTACACATGTAAGTACAATCGTTAATATTTTTTTCATATTTACTTTTTTCCTCCCGTCTTCTTAAGACACCTACATCATAAATTTTTCTCCTTAACAAAAAAATCATATTTGTGTATGTATTATCTTAAGATTATGTAAATGTGTTTTTTCACTTTTTACATAATTACGGTTGTTTTATAGTATAAACAATAGTACAATTTGGTCGAATTTTCGGAGGTAAATGTTAAATTTATGTTATATGAAAAGGAAATACAACAAAAAAAATCAATAAAAGCCCTCAAATCATTCGTATGCGTCATTCTTGCGTCATGTTTAATGGCCTTTAATATTAAGACGTTTGTACGTGCTGGTGAATTAGTCCCTGGTGGTATTACCGGTATGACTCTATTAATACAGAGAATAATGTTAAAGTATGCTAACATTTCTGTACCTTATTCTGTGCTTAATATTTCATTAAATGCGATACCAGCTATCATTGGTTTTAAACTTATTTCAAAACGTTTTACTGGTTATAGTGTATTAATGATTGTTTTAAACTCATTCTTAGTTGATTTGATTCCTTCTTATAAGGTGACAACTGATCCATTATTAATTGCTTTATTTGGTGGTTTATTAAATGGTTTGGCTATTTCTATTGCTTTATATGGTAAAGCAAGTTCTGGAGGAACAGACTTTATTGCAGTCTATATTCATCGTAAGTGGAATATCTCTTCTTGGAATATCATTTTAGGTTTTAATATTATTCTATTATTAACTTCTGGAATGTTATTTGGATTTGAAGCATCTCTTTATTCTATTGTCTTCCAGTTCGTATCTACTCAGGCAATAGATACTTTCCACAAATCAGATCAGCAGATGACTTTATTCATCATATCTAATAAAGCAGATGAATTAGAAAGAGAATTATTAGTTAAGACACATCATGGTATGACTCGTTTTACTGGCGAAGGATCTCATACACATGAAGATCGTGTCATGCTTTATACAGTTGTCAGTGCTGCAGAAGTCAATGATGTTTATGAAATTATTAAAAGTATTGATAACCAGGCTTTTGTGAATATAGTCAAAACAAATGCTGTTAAAGGAAGGTTCTATCAGGAACCTATTGATTAACCTGGATTTATTCCAGGTTTTTTAAATGCAAAAATAAGTAGGTCACCCTACTTATTAATACATTGAGATATCAGATCGTGAACAACGTTTTCTTTGCCTACAACTAAATTTGTGATTAATTGGTTTTTAATTGGATGTCCACGATAATCACATAGTATACCGCCAGCTTCTTCTAATATCACCTTACCAGCAGCATAGTCCCATAATTTGACACGACGTTCTAAATAAGCCTCTACACGCCCACACGCTGTCCATGCAATATCTAATGCACAAGAACCACTACGACGTATATCAGAACAATGTTTCATAACTTCCTTAATCGTATAGAAGTTCTTGTCCAGCATTTCATCATCTTTATAATAAGGACTTGTCCCTACAGATACTAAGCTTAATGAGAGGTTCTCTTGATGGCTTACATGAATACGATGTTCATTCAGATACGCACCTTGTCCTTTAATACCATAAAACAGTTCACCCATATAAGGGTTATAAATCAACCCTATTGTTGGTTCACCATTTTCCAACAATGCTAACGAGATAACACTGCAATGGTAATCATGAATAAGATTTGTTGTACCATCTATTGGATCTAATACCCAGCATGGTTGACTGAAATCCACTTCATTGATCTGTTCTTCGCTCATGAACTGTACATCAGGATATTTATCCATTAAACATGTCTTAATCTGATCCTGTACAATGAGGTCTATTTCGGTTACATAATCATCTTTCCCTTTAGAATAGATTGAATCATCCCTTAACTGCCCCATAATATATTCACCAGCATGATAAAGCACTTCTTTTATATAATTGACATCATAATTCATATAATTTCCTCTCTGTGCACAAGTATAGCACCTTATACAATAAGTATGGTTATCATCGAGTGAAGAGTATATTAATAATTGGTTAAAAAAAGAATCCTCCATAAGGAGGATCATGCACTACATAAATATTCTTTTGGCTTGATATGGATGAAATATGAATGCAGTGGCTGTTTTTCAATCAATGCCCTAATGATTAAAAGGATCAGCGTTCCTGGGAAAATCAAAGTTATAATGAGTTAAAAGTATGAGGGTTTCATTAATTACTCACTTTATATCCATGTTCAATAAGGGATTTAATTATTAGCAATACTCTTACGAGCAGTGATCATTCTTATCCTCGCACCCGAATAAGAATGTACAGGAGATGCAGATATATCTGCACAAGATCATGAGGTCCCTACACCTCACGATATGTATAACTAGATTTTCCTATCTTAAGACCTTAATCTTAAGATGATAATATATTATCATCTTATCGGTATTTTATCAATGATAATAATAAAAAATGTCATGAGCTGGACATCTCATGACGATTTAGGAAGCAAAAATTTATTTTCTTTTTGCATCTTTATAATAATCTAACAAAATGATTAAACAAGTATTCTTAAGGATGTTGTATAGTTGTTACAAAAAAAGCGAATTTGTATGCATAAATCCACTCTTTTTGTCACTTTAATAGATATATTCTTCTTTCTTCTGTTTTCTCTCATATATATAAATAAATGGCGCATACACAAGTAATGAGATACATATACATATGAGATGTGATATTGCCCCATAGATACTTCCTCCAGTAACTAAGAAGCCAAATAAAATAGGTGGCATAACCCAAGGTACCTCCATGATCACATGTGGACAGAATCCTATTTGAATAAGGAAATATCCCACTGTAAGAGAGATAAGTGGTGCAAGAATAAATGGAATATCTAATAGAGGATTAAGCACAATAGGCATACCAAAGATCACTGTTTCATTGATATTCACTAAACTTGGGAATAAAGAAATATTTGCTATTAAACGATTATCATGTCTTTGAGAAAAAACAAGAATATATATCACAACCCCTAATGTACATCCTGAGCCACCAACTTCTCCAAACATCTGAAACATCGTTGAATTGAATACATATGGTATATCTTTTCCTCTTAACCCCGCATTAAATGCTGCCATATTAATATAGAGTAATGGTCTATACAAAGATTCAACGATAGGCAACATAAGATTCTTCCCATGGAATCCAACAGTCCAAAACAATAAGATAATAAAATACAAAACAAGAACCGCAATTAAATTATCCCCTGCCATCAGCTGTAACGGAAGCTGTATAAGACTATATATATTTGTATTAAGTGTATGACCTGTGCTTAGAATACAAAGATAAGAGACAGAACTCATAATTAAGCATGTCAAGAACGTAGGAACAATATTCATGAATGATAATACCTGATTGGTAGAAACCTGACTAGGAAGCTTAATTAAGAGACAATCGCAGTTTCTTAATAAATGATAGAGTTCTGTCGCAAATATAGCGACAAACATTGCGGTAAAGAGTCCTGATAAAGATGTATAAATTGAGCCTATTCCCTGCGTAGTAAAATCTTTCAAAGTGATTCCTATAGAAGGTGGTATATGCACAAAGGTGGATAGTTTTGTATGTATAATAGCACCACCACCTGTATGTAATAGCACATTAATATGAAGACCATCAATAATATGTGGTGTGACAATCAACCAGCATATAAAACTAACAATCACAGGATAAATATCATAATCCCCATTCGCCTGAGCAATTTCACTAGATAATAATAATACAATTATGATAGAGATACATGAAATAGCTGCATAATTCAATGCTTCAAAGATTGGATTAAAGATTTTTAAATCCATAATAAGTGGAAAAACAGTACCTAATCCCCCATGATCATTGACTAGTACATTTATCCAAAATATTCCAACAGCACCTGTAAGGGATATTGGCATATAATTCTGGAAGGTATTTTTAATTGCATTTAAATATTTATTCTGAGTACATTTCATAGCCACCCAGGATAAAGCATCTACTAATTTATTCATCCCATCACCCCTTCGCACTCCCATCTTACATTTTTCAATAGAAAAAGTCCATCACTAAGATGGACTATTCAAAAAGAAGGATTTAGAAAACAATCTTCGCAATAATTCTAGCTTTAATAACACCTTCATGATTTTCAATCACTTTGGTGATATCTTCTGATAAATCATTTGTATCAATGACAGTATATGCATATTCACCACGTGCTTTATTGACCATGTTTTCAATGTTCATGCTCTTTTTCGCAAATGCGTTCGCAAATACAGCTAACATGTTAGGAATATTCTTATGAATAATACATACACGATATGTTGTAGTACGTGGTTCTACAACTGTAGGCAAGTTAACAGAGTTCTGAATATTACCATTTTCTAAGTAATCAATCATTTCTTTTACAGCCATAGTTGCACAGTTATCTTCTGATTCTGGAGTAGAAGCACCTAAGTGTGGCAATACAACTGTATTTTCAGTTTCTACAAGTTCTTTAGAACCAAAGTCTGTAATATAACGTGCCACTTTTCCTGACTTTAATGCTTTAATGATATCTTCAGTATTTACTAATGTATCACGTGCAAAGTTCAAGATACGTACACCGTCTTTCATCATTGCAAGTGACTTCTTGTTGATCATATTCTTTGTATCAGGAGTTGCTGGTACATGGATAGTAATATAGTCACATTCCTTGAATAATTCTTCTACAGTAGCTGCTTTATGAACCCATTTAGATAGTTTCCATGCTGCATTGACACTGATATATGGATCATAACCATATACTTCCATACCTAATTTAACAGCTGCATTGGCTACATTCACACCAATTGCCCCTAAACCAATAACACCAAGCTTCTTACCATCAATTTCAGGACCAACAAACTGGCTCTTACCTTTTTCTACAGCTTTTCCAAAATCATCAGCTGGTAATGTCTTTACCCATTCAATACCAGGAATCACCTGTCTTGAACTTAAGATTAAAGCACATAATACTAATTCTTTAACCGCATTCGCATTAGCCCCTGGTGTATTAAATACACAGATCCCTTTTTCAGTACATGTATCTACAGGAATATTGTTGACACCTGCACCTGCTCTTGCAATAGCCTTTAATTCAGCTGGAAAATCATAGTCATGTAATTTAGCTGATCTAACTAAGATCCCATCTTCATGTTCTAAATTATCACCGACTTCATAATTATCGTCAAAGATTTCTAAGCCCTGTTCAGAAATCTTATTTAAAGTTTTAATCTTATACATACTATTTATGTTTCTCCTCGAATTCTTTCATGAAATTAACTAAATATTCTACACCTTCATAAGGCATTGCATTGTAGATAGATGCTCTAATACCACCTACACTACGATGTCCTTTTAAGTTTGTCATACCTGCTGCAATAGATTCCTTTACAAATTCAGCATCTAATTCCTTAGATGATGTTGTGAAAGTCACATTCATATTAGAACGTGCATCTTTCTTTGCATGTGGTTTATAGAAATCAGACTGATCTAAGTAGTCATAAAGAAGTTTAGCTTTCTTTTCATTCTTTTCCTTCATCACTTCTAGTCCACCCTGTTCATCAATCCATTTCACTACAAGACCTAACATATAAATAGCCCAGCATGGTGGTGTGTTATACATAGAATCCTTTTCTAACATAGTATCTAATTCAGAAAGAACTGGAATATTAGCTGGATGTGGTTTTACTAGATCTTCTCTAATAATCACAACACCGAGTCCGGCAATCCCCATATTCTTTTGTGCACCGGCATAAATAACACCATATTTAGAAACATCTACAGGTCTTGATAAGATATCAGAAGACATATCTACTACAAGTGGTGCACCCTTTGTATCTGGTACATAGTTCCACTCTGTACCATAGATAGTGTTGTTGTTACAAAGATGTACATAATCAACACCTTCACGAATATCTAACTGATCCTGTGTAGGAATTTCTGTAAAATCGTTGTCCTTACCGTTATAGGCAATATGAACATCCCCAAACTTGGCCGCTTCTTTTGCAGCTTTGCCAGAGAAGCTTCCTGTAACGATATAATCTGATTTACCATTCACCATAAGATTTAAGGCAATGTTTGTGAATTCCTGTGTTGCCCCTCCTTGTAATAATAGAATCTTATAGTTATCTGGAATATTTAAAACTTTCTTTAAAGTTGCTTTTGTATCATCAAAAATCTTTTGGTATGTTGAGGAACGATGACTCATCTCCATTACGCTCATTCCTGAGCCTTTATAATTCAGCATCTGATCTGCTGCTTCCTTTAATACCTCTACAGGTAACTGAGATGGTCCTGCAGAAAAATTATAAACTCTCTTATCTGTCATTTTCGACGTCCTCCTTTTTTAATTTATATGCATTATATTAGTTTAATACAAATTTGTCCACTGATATTATTAAAAAATACAAATAATTTAAAAATTATTTCAGATTGTATACAATATAGGCGCATTTTGATAGAGATAGACTCATTTTGATAAATCATTATAATTAGAATTAAGAAAGAGGTGGCGTATGAAGAAATTTAAGAATGCGACAATGAATGATATTTTTGCAGGTATTATTGTTGCTTTTATATCTATTCCTATATCCATGGGTTATGCTCAGGTAGCAGGTCTGCCAATGGTCTATGGTTTATATGGTTCTTTGGTTCCTATTCTCGTATTTAGTTTTTTTACTACGAGTCATGATTTTGTATTTGGTGTAGATGCAGCCCCTGCAGCTCTTACTGGAAGTGCTCTTGCATCTCTTGGTATTACTGCAGGAACTAAAGAAGCAATGCAGGTGGTCCCTGTTATTGCACTCATGGTGGCTTTATGGTTGATCTTCTTTTCAATTATTAAAGCAGGACGTGCTGTTAAGTATATTTCTACACCTGTCATGGGTGGATTCGTAACAGGTATCTGTTTATCTATTATTATGATGCTTGTTCCTAAACTCTTTGGTGGGACAACAGGAACAGGTGAAATATTCGAATTAGTCAATCATATTATTAAAGAGTTACCACTCTTTAATGGTTTATCTTTTGTATTAGGTATTAGGTATTAGTACCCTTGTCATTATTCTTGTCGTAAAGAGAATAAATAAGAAGATTCCTATGCCTATTCTTATGATGTTTATAGGGGCTTTATTGACTGCCGTATTCCCTTTAGAAAAATATGGAGTAAAACTGTTACCTCATGTTGATTCAGGTTTACCAAAACTTGTGATCCCTTCTATTGCCCATGTAGATATTTCTGCTTTATTCTTTACTACATTATCTATTGCGATAGTTGTACTCGCACAGACTTTATTATCTGCACAGGGTAATGCAATGAAAGATGGCTATAAATTAGATGGAAATAAAGAAATATTTGCCTATGGTATGGCTGAACTGGCTACTTCACTTGTAGGATGCTGTCCAACGAATGGTTCTGTTTCTAGAACTGGTCTCGCAAGACAGTATGGATGTAAGACTCAGGCGATGAGCTTATCAGCTGCTGCAACTATGGCACTTCTTCTATTATTTGGTACAGGGTTCATTGAATATCTTCCTGTTCCTATTTTAACTGCGATTGTGATTACTGCCTTACTTGGTGCCTGTCACTTTGCGTTAGGTAAACGTTTATTTAAAGAAAGTAGAAATGAGTTCTATATCTTTATGGCAGCATGTTGTGGAGTACTTATCTTTGGAACTATTTATGGTGTTGTAATTGGTATTGTCTTATCATTCCTCGCTGTAGTTATTAAGGCAGTCACTCCACCAGCCCATTTCTTAGGTATAATTCCAGGGCAGACAGGTTTCTTTAATCTAGAAAAGAATGTGAATGCAAGACCAATTAGACATACTATTATTTATCGTTTCCCAGGAAATCTATTTTTTGCGAATATTGATAAGTTCCAGGAAGATATAGAAAAAGCGATTAAAGAAGATACTGAGCAGGTTATTGTAGATGCATCTGGTATTAGTAATATTGATTTTACTGCAATTGATCGTTTGGTTATCTTCTATAATGATCTACAGAAAAGAAATATAGATTTCTATCTAACACGTCATATGGATCATCTTAATCAGGCATTAAGAGAAAATGGTGGTATAGAAATAATTACAAGTGGTCATGTAAGACGTACAATGCAGCAGGCTTTATTAGATTGTGGGCTTGTACCTCCTTATCCATTAGAAGATTTAGAAACATCTCATATCTCATTTATACAACCTGAATTAGAATGGGCCTTTGGAAATGAAGCTGAAAAGTATAAACAGAAGATGACTCAAGAAATGTTGGATAAGATTCATTCTAAAACAGACTTATCTCCTGATCTATTAAAGGATATTGAAAATCATACAAACTTTGGTGAACTAGGTTTGATTGAAGCGGATGAATTCTTATCAAGACTAGAAATGCATATTCCAGAAATCATGGAAAAGATTCATGAAAATGAGCAGTATGTAGAAGAACGACTCGAACAATATCGTGATCGTATTGAAGAAAAGTTACAGGAAATGAATCCTGAAACATTACGTGTATTAAAACAGTACCGTAGCAAATATGAAAAGAAGCTGCAGGAATTAAATCCTCATGCTTTTAATCATTATAAAGAGCTCCATCAGAAACATTTAGAAAGACTGGAGAAAAATAAAAAGTGAAGATGACCCCATCTTCACTTTTCACATTAAGGAATAATACAATTATCAAATATTATCCGAGGATTTTCAGAGCAGCATCTAAAACCTTTTCACCATTCATCATACCATAGTCACGCATATTGATAACTTCAATAGGTGTAGATGTTAATTCTCTTAATCTCTTTTCCATATGACGAACTTGTGGACCTAACATAATGACATCCCAGTCATTGAGTTCTTTTTCTGCATCTGTTACTGGGAGAGCCTTTACTTCCATTTCAATACCTTTATCCTGTGCTGCTTTTTCCATCTTGAGTACAAGCATACTTGTTGACATACCAGCATTACACACCAATAAAATCTTCTTCATAAGTTTCTCTCCTTCCTCTATATTTATTATATATTCATTAAATTCCAGTGAATCATTCAATATAAAATTAGAAACAAACTTATCAATATTTGTATATCATTCAAGTACTATTATGATAAAAATATATCAAAAAAGTGAAGATAGTCTTCACTTCATTGTTTTATCCCAGACATCCGCTATATTACGACCTACATCTTCTGGATGATGCGCATCACTTGCAGTAATCATCTGGACATGATGTTTTTTAAAGGTCTGTAATAACTGATCGGATAAGCCTATATCAGGTGTATGATAACGATAGTAACATCCTACATTGTTTTCTGCTTTCATATGATGTTCATTTAATAATTCAGCAAGTTCATCATATGTAGGCTGTAAGTCATAAGTAGGATAATGGCCAAACATCTTAATCGTATCTGGATGTGCAAGCTGTGTAAATAAATCAGATTTTACAAGTGAGAAAACACATTCATAGTATCTCTTATAGATTTTATCCACAGGATACTTGTTCCATAAGATTTCTTCTGACCATTTCATATCATAGAGTTTACCGTCGATAGAATGAATGGCTCCTACTAAGAAATCAAAATGATAAGATTTTAATATTTCTCGAATTGTTTCTTCATATTCAGGTACATAACATACCTCTAAACCAAAAGACACCTTAATAGGTAAATCCATTGCCTTGATTTCTTTAATCAAAGCACAATATTCATCTAAAGTACTATGAAACTTCATTTCTTTATTGTTTAACCATTCTTCTTGATAAGGAGATGCTTTTCTTACGCCTTCATAAACAGGTCTAAATTCCTTAAAACGATGTGTGTGATCAAGAATCTGTATTTCATCCATACCATTCTTTACTGCACTTTCCACAAACTGTAGTATATATTCTTTTGAGAGATCCCCATATTCTAGATGCATATGTCCATCTATCATAAATATCACCTTCCTTTTTTGGGATTATAACACATACATATACATAGTTATAGAAATATAATAAATATTTTAGATAATTCTAAGAACGTGATTCATGTGTCTAACCAGGAAATAAGTGAAGCATGTTTTGGTGATTTCTATTTATCACTTAGCGACTAAAAGTAATACATCAGAATATAAAAGGAAGATTGAATTCTTAAAAGAAGAATATCAATCACAATTATTTTTTGCATCAAATGATTCTTCTCGCCTTGCAATAGTCACTACATTTAATGGACGTGGGATGTTATCAGATAAGATTCCTTCAATTTTGCATAAGAATCATGTCCCTATTCTACTGATTTCTTCTACTGAATAAGATTCTGAAATTGAGATTACGTTAAAAGAAAATCACTATAAGAAAATATCTTCCTATAGCACAAAATTAAGTCTATTATTTGTATTAGATACTCTTTATACAGCTTATTTAGGAGACATTATGAAGAGAATATTGAAAAGAAGACAAAGTACTATAATAAAAATGACGGGGGAATAAATATGGATATACGGGCTATTGTATGTGATGTAGATGGAACATTACTGACTAGTAAACAGGTCGTAGATGAAAGAACTGTTGCAGCTATCAAGAAAGCAAGAAGTAAAGGTATATTATTTGGAATATGTACAGGTAGAGATGCAGATAGTGTAAGAAATCATATGAAATCATGGGGTATTGAAGGATGTATTGATTTTGTAGTGGGTTCTGGAGGTTCTGAGATTGATGATTATATTCTTGATATATATCAGGAGAATCATACTTTGAGTCCTGAATTGATTAAAGAAATCATGAATCATTACAAAGATATGGATTGTAACTTTACAATCTGTCATGAAGGTATTCTATATGCACCTAAGGATGATGACTATATTAGAAATATGGCTGAGGGTGATGGAATTGAATATAGAGTTGTAGATTTTGATACATTCTTAACACGTCCTTATCGTAAATTGATGATTATATGTAATCCAAGCTATATGCCTCAGATAGTAGAACGTTCTAAATCATTTAAGAATAAAGAATATAAAGCGTCTGCCTTAGTGACTACCAGTTTCTTATATGAATATATGAATCCTCATGTGTCTAAGTCTAATGGTTTGAAAGAGGCTTTAGCCCTTCATGATATTTCTATATCTCAATGTATGGCTTTTGGTGATGAAGATAATGATATAGATATGTTGGAAGAAGCAGGTGTTGGTGTAGTAATGGAAAATGGGTCTATTCATGCGAAAGCTGTCGCTAACTATGTCACAGAGGATAAAGATTCTAATGGAATAGGCTTATTTATTGAAAAGTTTATATAAGCTTTTTTATCATTTTATGAGCGTTTTTTAAGAAAAATGATATAATGTGAGATGGTTAAGAAAGGAGTCAATAAAATGGCAAAAGTTGATATTATTTCTGGATTCTTAGGTGCTGGTAAAACAACACTTATTAAAAAATTATTAAATGAATCTTTAAAAGATGAAAAGTTAGTACTCATTGAAAATGAGTTTGGTGAAATTGGAATTGATGGTGGTTTTATGCGTGATGCAGGTATTACTGTCAATGAATTAAGTCAGGGTTGTATTTGTTGCAGTCTTGCAGGTGATTTTGAAACAGCTCTAAAGGAAGTTGTAGATACATATCATCCTGATCGTATTATTATTGAACCAACAGGTGTTGGTAAGTTATCTGATATTATTGCGGCTGTACAGAAGGTACATGGTGCTGATTTAACACTTGATCGTTTCTTTACTGTAGTAGATGCAAAGAAATGTAAGATGTATCATAAGAACTTTGGTGAGTTCTTTAATAACCAAATTGGAGCAGCAAGCTGTGTAATCTTAAGCCGTTCACAGGATGTATCTGAAGAAAAGATTGCGGAATGTTTAGATATTATTAGAGAATTAAATCCTCATGCACCAGTCGTTACTACTCCATGGGATCAGATTACAGGTGATATGATTCTTGAAGCAAGTAATCATAAGGATGCTTTAGAAAAGGCATTGATTGCGGCTGAAAAGGAACATCAGGAAAGTGTTCATGGACATCATCATGAACATCATCATCACCATGATCATGACCATGAATGTGAATGTGGTCACCATCATGATCATGACCACGAATGCGAATGTGAACATCACCATGAACATGATCATGAATGTGAATGTGGTCATCATCACGATCATGAACATCATCACCATGATGGAGACAGCACATTATACTATGATGAAGAAGATATGCATGATGCAGATGAAGTATTCAATAGTATTGGTATTGAAACAGCACATCCATTTACTAAAGAAGAACTTGATGATAAGTTAAAGACTTTAGGGACTGATGAATCTTTAGGTCATATTCTTCGTTCTAAGGGTATTGTGAAGGGTACTGATGGTAAATGGTTTGAATTTGACTTTGTAAGTGGTGATTATGAAATCCGTGAATGTACACCAGATGTTGGTGGAAGAATGTGTGTGATTGGTGAAAAGCTTGATGCACATAAAATCTATGATTTAATGAAAGGTTAATGTATGGATAATTTAGAAACAAGAATTTATCTATTTACTGGCTTTTTAGAAAGTGGTAAAACAACATTTATCAACGATACAATTATTAATACTGACTTCTGTGATTATGAGACATCTGTGCTTATTGTGACAGAAGAAGGTGAAGTAGAATATAATGAAGCAGCTATTAAGGAACATAACTGTGAAATTGTTTATGTAGAGAATGAAGAAGACTTCACTGCCGATTTCTTTAAGGATTTAAAGGAGAAATATCATCCTACACAGGTTCTTGTAGAATTTAATGGTATGTGGAATGTAGATCAGTTTGTAGAATCAAAATTCCCTGAAAACTGGGATGTTGTACAGATTCTAACTACTATTAATGCCTCTACTTTCCAGCTTTATGTGAATAACATGCGTGCACTCTTATTCCAACATTGTGCTAAGAGTGACTTAGTCATCTTTAACCGTATTGAAGATGGTATGAAGAAGTCTACTTTAAGAAACAACATCAAGGCAATGAATCCTGTATGTCAGATCATCTATGAAAATAAAGATGGTTCTGTAAATACTATGCAGGATGATGAATTACCATATGATTATACACAGGATCATTTAGAAGTTGCTGATCATGATTTTGGTATCTTCTGTTATGATGCGATGGAACATCCAGAACGTTATGATCAAAAGACAATTAAAATCAAAGGTAAGTTCATAGGTCGTGATAAAGTGATTCCTAATGGTTTTATTCTTGGTCGTTATGCAATGGTATGTTGTGAACAGGATACTTCATTAATTGGTATGCTTTGTGTAAGTGAATATGCGTCTAAATTCATACCTAATGAATGGCTTCTATTAGAAGGTCATACACATATTGAATATGATCCATCTATGAATGCGAATATCTGTGTTCTTGATGTAGATCATGTTGAAGGGGCTAAACCTTTAGATAACGAATATGTTACATTTGATTAATCCAGGATTATTTCCTGGATTTTTTTGTTTTACTTTTTCAAAGGAGAGGATAATGATAAAATATATATGTAAGAAATAATACTTCAATTTGGAGGAACATATATGAAGAACAGTCTTGTAGTAAAATTTTTCATTTGGTTTATTGCATCACTCTTAGTTTTATATATTGCAAAACATATGGTTGGTATTTATCCTCCTTATGAAAGAAATATTAAAACCTATGGCTTAGTGATTATTGGAATCAATATTATCTTTGGCCTTCTTATACTAAGAAAGCTTGATAACTTAAAAAACAGATAATATTAAACATATCGAGACAATTAGGGAGGGCTGTATTTCAATTATCATTACAAGACGAGAGTCCTAACTAATTCTTAAAATAAATTCCATAATACAAAATGGCTATTCAAAGATTCATATTAACCTTGAATAGCCATTTAAATATTATTATTGTTTTAATTAAGCATATCAAACAGGTGAGATATATCTTTATTAATTGTTATCTTTCATTATCTAAAAATGCTTAAATATAAGTTGATCTTGGGAGGATTTTTTTCCACTCAATTTCTCCATGATTTTTACCATCAGCATCAATATTGAAACTAATACCTATATTTGCATTTTTACCACTTACTCCTATACTCAGTCCAACCGAAGGTATTGTACCTTTAAAATGAGCATAAGCTGCACCATAATCCATCAATGTATTTTTTCCATCAGCATCTGCAGTATATGTCATTGTAAATTTCTTGAATACGTGCGCAGGGTCACTGCCAATACCAAATTTATAAGTTTGTCCAGCTGATGATTTATACTCTCCATAAGTATTTCTCACAACACTACCGTCATAATGCGTTATTGCATTTGAAGAACTCTTTTTTACAAATCTTGACAATGACCCTATCATACCAATACCAATAGTATCTTGCTGTCTGAAAAAAGGTGTTCCTTTCCAGCTACCACTAAAAGTTGCAGATGCATGCGTTCTATTATCACTAGCCGTATAATTAAATTTTGTTAGTTTTAAGGTTGCAGAAATTGTAGCTGAAGCTCTCGTAGCCATTTCATCTGACCCATCAAAATTTTTAATTGCATTAATTTGATTATTATCAAAATTCAAATCAATTAATTCAGTTTCAGATAATTCCTTAAGTTTGTAAATGTAATCTTGATACTCTTTTCTCTCTTTCATAATTTCCAATAATTCATCATCTTGAGAGTTAAAACTGGAAATACCTTTTGTTTTACTTCTCTTATAATCTGTCAGTTTTTGCATAATTGCACCATATTCACTTACTTGGTAATGCTTTGTTGGTTCAGAAACTGTAGATAGTAAATTCTCATCTTCAAATGCTGAAACTGGAAAAACAGGTATTAATAAAGCACACAGTAAAAATGATAATAAGATCTTGATAGACTTACATTTCATAAATTATTCCTCCTCTCGTAAATCTATTAATTCCTATATTTATTTTATACTTTTTATTTCAAATATAATAGACTATTATTATAATTTTTATTATGATATAATATAAATAATCAATGGTGTCTTGCCCCCCACTAGTCACGTTTTAAATGTTAATCATAAAAGATGAATCAAATTTTATTTTTTCAGAGTATGAACATCTTAAATGCATTGCTGTTTCATCATTTTTAGGAGGTGAATTTCATGAAAAACAGTCTTGTAGTAAAATTTGTCATTTGGTTTATTTCATCACTTTTTGCTTTAGTTTGTGTCGAACAAATAGTGTATATTATATCCCCTTATGATATAAATATCAGAGCCTATGGCGTAATGATTATTGGACTGATTATTATCTTTGGTCTTCTAATCCTTAAAAAACTGGATGACTTAAAAAACAGATAATATTCCGTCATTTAAAACTAACTAGAGGGGTTATATTTTCTGTATAGAGTAAAACGTTAACACCTAAATGCTATTGTCAGGAGTTTTATACTCCTGACATTTTTTATAGTTTGAGTAAATTCCAAATCTATTGAGTTACCCTAATATGCTTAACGTTAGGGAGCTTTCCCCTTTTTTATTGATTTAATGCGTATTTTTTCGTATAATATCCAAGGTTATCGAGGTGATTAAATGAAAGATTTTTGGTATGAATGTAAACACGTATGTAAACAGACAGGCGCAAGATATGGGATTCTTCATACACCACATGGTGATGTAGAAACACCTATGTTCATGCCTGTAGGAACACTGGCAACAGTAAAAGGTATTTCTCCTGAACAGCTTAAAGAAATGGGCTCTCAGGTTGTACTTGCGAATACTTATCATTTATGGTTAAGACCAGGAAGTGATATTGTAAGAGATGCAGGAGGGCTTCATCAGTTCATGAACTATGATGGGCCTATTCTTACAGACTCTGGAGGATTCCAGGTATTCTCATTAGGTAAGACACGTAAGATTGAAGAAGAAGGTGTTACCTTCAAGAGTATTGTAGATGGTTCTAAGCTATTCTTATCTCCTGAGAAGTCTATCGCAATTCAGGAAGATTTAGGGGCTGATATTATTATGAGTTTTGATGAATGTGCACCTTATCCATGTACTCATGATTATATGAAGAATTCTGTAGAAAGAACATTAAGATGGGCTAAGAGAGGTCAGGAAGCACATAAGAGAGAAGACCAGGCTTTATTTGGTATTGTCCAGGGTGGTGAGTTTGCGGATTTACGTGAACTAAGTGCTAAGACTTTAGTTGATATGGATTTCCCTGGTTATTCTATTGGTGGTACTTCTGTAGGTGAACCTAAACCAATCATGTATAAAATGATTGAAGATAGTGTCAAGTGGTTACCTGAAGATAAGCCTAGATATTTAATGGGCGTAGGTAATCCTATTGATTTAATCGAAGGTGCTATGAGAGGTATTGATATGTTTGACTGTGTACTTCCTACACGTGTCGCAAGACATGGTGCACTTATGACACATCATGGACGTATGAATATCAATAATGAAAAGTATAAACGTGACTTTACTCCTATTGATGATAAGTGTCATTGTTATGCATGTAGAAATTATACAAGAGCTTATTTAAGACATCTTCACAAGTGTGATGAAATCTTTGGTAAGTCTTTATTATCTATTCACAATGTTGCATTCTTATTAGATCTTGCAGCAGATATTAGAAAAGCAATTCAAGAAGACCGTTTAGCTGATTTTAAGGAAGAATTCTTAGAACAGTATGGTCGTGATGTTTATGAAAGGGCGTTTTAGTTTTATGGATATTGAATTATTTGATTATGATCTTCCAGAAGAATTAATTGCACAGACACCATTAAAGAAACGTGATACTTCACGTTTAATGGTTCTAGATAAAGAAACAGGAGATGTTGAACATAAACATTTCTATGATATTTTAGATTATCTAAAGCCTGGTGATGTGCTTGTAAGGAATAATACAAAGGTTATTCCAGCACGTCTTTATGGTCTTAAGGAAGAAACTGGTGGACATGTAGAAGTTCTTTTATTAAAGGATCTTCATGATGATTTATGGGAATGTTTAGTAGGTAATGCGAAGATTGTAAAACTAGGTACTGTGATTACTTTTGGTGATGGTCGTTTAAAGGCTCAGTGTACTGAAATCAGAGAAGAAGGTATTCGTATCTTCAAGATGATTTATGATGGAATTTTCTATGAAATTCTTGATCAGTTAGGTATTATGCCTTTACCACCATATATTAAAGAAAAGTTAAATGATCCTGATCGTTATCAGACAGTCTATGCAAAGGTAGAAGGTAGTGCTGCTGCCCCTACTGCAGGCTTACATTTTACTGAAGAATTACTTCAGAAAGTAAGAGAAAAAGGGGTTGAAATCCTAGATGTGACTTTACATGTTGGTTTAGGTACATTTAGACCTGTTAAGGTAGAAAATGTATTAGAACATCATATGCATAGTGAATATTATGAAATTAGTGAAGAAGTAGCTCAAAAATTAAATCAGGCTAAAAAAGAAGGTAGACGTATTATTGCGGTAGGTACTACTTCTTGTCGTACACTAGAAGCTAACCATTCTAAATATGGATGCTTCAAAGCAGCTCATGAAAATACAAATATCTTTATTTATCCTGGTTATACATTTACTGGTATTGATGCATTGATCACAAACTTCCATCTTCCTAAATCTACATTAGTGATGCTTGTAAGTGCTCTTGCAGGTAGAGAACATATCTTAAATGCCTATAAGATTGCAGTAAATGAGAAGTATCGTTTCTTCTCATTTGGTGATGCAATGTTTATTCACTAATGAAACAGAATTATCGTTTAGTGATGTTGGAGACTCTTAAACATTTAGAAGGACGTCCAAAGTTATTGCTTCATGCATGTTGTGGTCCTTGTTCTTCTAATGTAATTAAAGAGTTATGTCAGTACTTTGATATTACTATTTATTATACAAATAGTAATATCTACCCTGCTGATGAGTATCATCGTCGTGAATCTGAGTTAGAAAGATTTGTGAAAGAGTTCAATGATAAAGAGAACCAGAATGTGCAGGTGGTAGAAGATACCTATAATCCTGAAGAATATTTAACGCATATTGCGCCATATAAGGATACTGGAGAAAAGGGCTATCGCTGTTATGTGTGTTATAAAGTAAGAATGAAGAAAGCAAGAGATTATGCTAGAATGCATGGTTTTGATTATTGGACAACTGTGTTGTCTGTTTCTCCTCATAAGAATAGCCAATGGATCAATGAGATTGGTGATGATTTAGATCTAGAAACACCAAAATTCCTTCATAGTGATTTTAAGAAGGATAATGGTTATTTAAAATCAACACGCATGAGTGATGAATATCATATGTATAGACAGAACTACTGTGGCTGTGTTTATAGCTATCAGGAGATGCAGGAAAGAGAAAAAACAGACCTCTAATGAGATCTGTTTTTTAAGTTATCTAAGAATAGTTTAATCTTCTCAGTCGCAATTTTTAATTCTTCTAGTGAGTATGCATAAGAGACACGAATAAATCCTTCTCCAGCATCACCAAAGGCTGTACCTGGTACACAGGCTACCTTCTGATCATTTAATAGTTCTTCACAGAATTCTTCAGATGTAAGTCCTGTAGAACGGATACATGGGAATACATAGAAAGCACCCATTGGGTTAAATGTATGAAGTCCCATATCATTAAATGTTTTTACAAGGAAGTTTCTACGTGAGAGATAAGAAGCTCTCATTTCTTCTACTTCTTTATCACAATGTCTCAGTCCATCTATTGCACCATATTGTGCACCAGTAGGTGCTGACATGATAATATACTGATGAATCTTACACATTGCCTTAGAGAGTACTGGGTTTGCAAGGACATAACCTAATCTCCAGCCTGTCATAGCATAAGCTTTAGAGAAACCATTGATGACAACAATCTGATCTCTGATTTCTGGGAATGAAGCCAATGTACTAAATGGTTCTTCATAACTTAATTCTGCATAGATTTCATCTGATATAACAATAATACCTGATTCTTTAATAATAGGTACAAGTTTCTCATAGTCTTCTCTTGTCATTGCCCCACCTGTTGGATTTGATGGGAAGTTGATCAACATGACCTTTGTCTTTGGTGTAATAGCTGCTTTGAGCTTTTCAGGTGTTAATTTGAATTCATCTTTTTCTTCTAGGTGAATTCTTACAGGTACTCCTCCTGAAAGAATAACACTTGGTTCATAAGCAACATATCCTGGGTCTAAGATAATCATTTCATCACCTGGATTCATTAAGGCTCTTACTGCGATATCGATACCTTCTGAACCGCCTACAGTCACAATAATTTCATTTTCAGGATCATAATGTACACCAAAACGACGATAATAATAATTACTAATTTCCTGACGTAATTCTAATAAACCTCTGTTTGCAGTATAGAAAGTACGTCCTTTTTCAATTGAATAGATTGCAGCTTCTCTAATCTTCCAAGGTGTCGCAAAATCAGGTTCCCCTACACCTAATGAAATAACACCTTCCATCTGGTTTGCAAGATCAAAGAACTTACGAATACCACTTGGTTTAATAGTTTGTGCTGCGGTACTTAATTTCTTCTCATAATCCATTTTATGGAGTCACCACCAGTCGCGTATTTTTACCATCTTCATCATCTACTAGGACATGTCCATCTGTCTTATATGGCTTTAACACAAATGTTGTTTTTGTTCCTGTAACACCAGGAATACATGCTAATTTAGATGCAACAAAGTGCGCGACTTCCTGCATAGTACGACCCTTCACAATGCACATAAAATCATAATCACCTGATAATAAATACATTGTTTCAATTTCTTCATACTTATAAATATGTGACGCAATACGATCATAACCATATTCTCTTTCAGGAATAGCATTAATCTCAATCATCGCAGTCACAAGTTCAGTATTTGTCTTGTCCCAGTTGACAATAGTATGGTAACCACAAATAATCTTCTCTTTTTCTAGTCTATTTAATCTTTCTACAATGCTGTCTTTAGATTCTGCTAGCGCAGCGGCTAGGTCAGAAACCTTATATCTTGCATTTTTCTGTAATAATTGAATTAAAAGACCATCACTCATAGATAAAAGTTCCTTATTATCCAACCTTTTGTCCTCCTTTGACTATTGTACAATCATTTTATAATAATGAAACTCATTAGTAAATAGAGAATAATTGTGATAAAATATTTTCATGTGGAGGTGTCCTATGAAAACGTTTTATGTTGCAAGTTACGGTAAAGGTAACGATAAAGGAATCTATATCGTTTCTTTTAATGAAGAAACATTAGAATTAAAGAAAATACAACAGATTTTAACTCAAGATTTTCCATCATATCTGATTGCGAAAAATAAAGAACTTTATGTATCTTATAAGAATGCAAAATCTAATAATGAAGGTGGAGGATTAGGAAGTTTTAGTATTCATAAGAATGAATTGATTCTTAATAATAACTATTCTTCTTCTGGTAGAAGTTATACACATTTATGTATCTCTGATGATAATAAGTATATCTTTGCAGCTAATTATCATGTTGGTGCAACAGCTGCCTATAAACTAGAAAATTATCGTATTGATCATAAGATTGGTGCTGTGAGACATACTGGTATGGGGCCTGATTTATTAAAGAGACAGACTGCACCTCATGTACATAATGTTGGTTTTACACCTGACAGACGTTTCTTATATGCTGTAGATTTAGGGGCTGATAAGATTGTAATGTACAATTATAAAGATGGTGTTCTTAAAGAGAATACAGATTATACAGTAAATGTTGTACCTGGTTCTGGTCCTAGACATTTGATTTTCTCACAGGATGGGCGTTATGGTTATCTCATTAATGAGATTGCAAATAAGATCATGGTCTTTAAATATAATGAGGGTCGTATGAGTTTAGTTCAGGCCATTCATTGTGTTCCACGTCATTTTAAGGGATTTAATGCAGCTGCCGCAATTCATCTCACAAAGAGTGGAGAACATCTACTTATTTCTAATAGAGGTCATAATTCTATTGCCTTATATAGAGTCAATAAAGAGAATGGTAAGATTTCTTTACTTTATATGGTACATACTGGTAAAGAACCTAGAGACTTTAATATTATTGACGATAAGTATGTTATTGTAGGTGCACAGGAAGATAATAAGCTTCAGGTACTTACTTTTGATGAAGAGAATGAAAAGCTATTGATGACAGATTCTGAATTAGAGATTCCAGCACCCGTATGCGTATGTGTTGAAGATTGAGCTTAGCTCAATCTTTTTTATTATATCATTAAGTAATTTAAAGTTTCTTTGAGAATAAATATATAGGAGGTACCCTATGGAAGAATTAATGAAAAATTTATATTTATTCTTAACAGAAGCAGAAAGAGGTGATGTATTAAGAATACATGTGACTGAAACAGATGAATGTTATGAATTTAGTTATGATGAAGTTATGGATATTGTGTTCCATAATAGAATTCCAGAAAGATTTAAAAAAGAAGTAGGTCCTAATAATTAGGATCTACTTCTTTACTTTTAGAGTAATGATGACTTCGTCATCTGTTTCATCGATGTTTTCTTCTACATCAGTTCCTGCATCAGTGACCATCTTTACTGCCTGATTGATTGTATTGATTGCGATTTTAACACTTCTAGAAAATTTACGTACACGTGGTTTTTCTTTTTTAGGTGTTAATAGTTTCGCAATTCTTTTTTCTGTTTCATCGACAGTTAAATTCTGTTCAAGAATCTCCTTCAACATATTATTTTGTTGTGCTGTATCTTCTAGTTTTAATAAAGCACGGGCATGTCTTTCAGAGATTTCTTTTTTCTTAACTGATTCCTGTACTGTCATAGGAAGCTTTAAGAGTCTAAGTTTATTAGCTACTGTAGACTGTTTCTTACCTACTTTTTCAGCGAGCTGGACTTGAGTTAAACCCTGTGTATCTAGAATCTGCTGGTAAGCTAAGGCTTCTTCTATTGCTGAAAGATTTTCTCTTTGAATATTTTCTACTAATGCGGCATTGGCTGTCTGATTGTCATCAAGTTCCTGAATGATACATGGCACTTCTGTAATACCTGCTAGTTTGCAGGCACGGTATCTTCTTTCCCCTACAACAATCTGATATTTACCTTCATATTCTCTGACTACGATAGGCTGTAAGAGACCATTCTGCATAATAGATTCAGCGAGTTCCTGGATCTTCTCATCTTCAAAATGAGTTCTTGGCTGTTCCTTATTCGCAACAATATCATTGATGTCTAAGAAACAATAAGCATCTTTAATAACGTTCTTTTTCTTTCTATAAAGGCTTCTTCTTAATTTGTCCATAGTTTCTTGGGTACTTTGCAGGTGTTGATTTCACTTTCTTGATCACGATGTTATGACGATGATCATTCTGATCACTTAAAGTAAAAGTAAAATCATCCATCACTTCTCCTCCAAGTACCTTTATGCCTCCCTTCGCATCTTTTAATTCTTCAGGGGCTTTGAGTCCTTTTAATGAAAGGAAGTAACCATCTTTCTTCACTAATGGGAGACAAAGTTCATCTAAGATATTTAATCTTGCAACTGCACGTGCCATGACAATATCAAATGATTCACGATGATCTTTACAGAAATCTTCAGCACGTGATGCAACTGCTTGAATATGATCTAATTCTAATTCTTTAAATAAGTGATTCAAGAATGTGATTCTCTTATTCAAAGAATCTACAATAGTGACATTTAATTCTGGATAAACGATTTTAAGTGGAACTGAAGGGAATCCAGCACCTGCACCTACATCACAGATTGTTTGATTAGAGAATGGGAAATCAAACGCAATTGTAAGAGAATCATAGAAGTGTTTTAAATAAACACCTTCTCTATCTGTAATAGCGGTTAAATTCATCTTTTCATTCCATTCTACGAGTATTTCATAATACTTTTCAAACTGTTCAATCTGTTTCTCTGAAAGCACAATGCCTTTTTCTTCTAAGCTCACAATAAATTCTTGTTGTGTCATATTAATCTCCGTATTGTGTTTTTAAGTGAATAAGTAAAACAGAAATATCTGCAGGATTAATACCAGAAATACGTGTTGCCTGACCAATAGTTACAGGTCTGACCTTCTTTAGTTTCTGTCTTGCTTCTAATGATAAGTTTAATACATCATCATAGTCTAAGTCTGCAGGAATCTGCTTTTCTTCCATATTCTTTACTTTTTCTACTTGTCTTGATGTTTTTTCAATATATCCCTTATATTTAATAAGAATAGTGACTCTTCTCATTTCTTCTTCAGTTAAGTCAACATGTTCAATATAAGGTAATAAGTCTTCATAGACTAATTCTGGTCTTTGAAGAATAGAACGGGCAGTTACACCTTCTTTTAAACGTGTTGAGCCCTTCTCTTCTAAGAGGTCATTGATTTCACTCTTAGGTGAGAAATGAATGGTATCTAGACGTTCTATTTCAGCATGAATACGATTCATTTTATCTAGATAAAGTGAGTAGACTTCATCATTTACAAGACCTGCATCATGGCCATATTTTCTTAATCTTTCATCCGCATTATCATGTCTTAATAATAATCTATATTCAGCACGACTTGTTAACATACGATATGGTTCTTTAGTACCTTTAGTCACTAAGTCATCAATCAATACACCAATATAGGCTTCATCACGTTTCAAAATTAAAGGTTTATTACCCTTTACCTTCTTAGACGCATTAATACCGGCAATAAGACCCTGACCTGCTGCTTCTTCATAACCTGAAGTACCATTGATCTGACCTGCAGTAAAGAGATTCTTTAAAACCTTTGTTTCTAGACTAGGCCACAACTGTAATGGATCAATCGCATCATATTCAATCGCATATGCATATTTTAAAATAGTACAGTTTTCAAGTCCTGGTAATGAATGTACCATCTTTTCCTGAATATCATGAGGCATTGATGTAGAGAATCCCTGTACATAGATTGTATTCATTTCCTTAGATTCTGGTTCTAGGAAGATCTGATGTCTTTCCTTATCCGCAAACTTAACAACCTTATCCTCAATAGATGGACAATAACGTGGTCCAATACCTTTAATAAGTCCTGAGAACATCGCACATTTATCTAGATTATCTCTAATAAGTTTATGTGTTTCTGCCGTTGTATATGTTAAGTAACATACAGTCTGATCTTCTACTGGTGTGAAATGTGTTGTTTCATATGAGAATGAAAGTTTCGCATCTGTACCCGGCTGTACTGTTGTTTTTGAATAATCAATAGAATTAATTTCTACACGAGGTGGTGTACCTGTCTTTAATCTTTGGATTCTAAATCCATAATCCTTTAACTTACTTGATAAATATAAGCTTTCCTTCTGTTTATCTGGTCCACTAGGAGTCTTAGAATGACCGACAAGGACTTCAGCCTTTAAATAAGTTCCTGTAGTAAGAATTGTAGTATGAGATTCATAGCATGTACCATCTGCAAGGATAACACCCTTACACTCATCACCTTCTACAATCAAATCCTCTACCATTGCTTCTACAATATCAAGATTTTCTTGTTCCTTTAATACTTTCTGCATATAGCGTGGATAAGCTTTCTTATCTGCCTGTGCACGAAGAGACTGAACACCTGGGCCTTTCGCAGTATTCAACATCTTCATCTGAAGGTAAGTCGCATCTGTAGTTTTACCCATCTGTCCCCCAAGTGCATCTATTTCTCTTACAATAATGCCCTTTGCAGGTCCTCCAATGGATGTATTACAAGGCATGCTTCCTGCATTAGAGAAGTTGCTTGTAATAAGTAATGTTTTATTTCCTGTTCTTGCACCAGCAAGACATGCCTCAATACCTGCATGGCCAGCACCTACAACTATAATATCGTACACTATAAACGACCTTCCTTTCTTATTTAATACGTGTCTATATTAACATATCAATTCGCGTTTGTCATTATACCACAAATGCATTATTATGGTGTAAAATTCAATCAAAAATGTTGGTGGTATGATATAATGAAAACGGTGATGAACGATGAAAGAAAGAGATATTTTAAAGATCTATAATAATTATTGTATCATTGGGATGAGTCCTGATCCCAAGAAGTATAGCTATCAATTATATCAGTGCTTAAAGAATGCAGGTAAGCATGTCTATGGTATATCTCCTAAGTATGACACAATAGACAATGATAAGATGTATACATCTCTGATAGATATAGAGTATCCTGTAGATGTTGTTGTTTTTGTCGTCAATAAAACAATTGGTATGACTTATATCAGAGAGATGAGAGAGCTTGGTATTAAGTATGCCTGGATGCAGCCAGGAACTTATGATGAAGATTTACTTCATGCTTTTCATGATCAGGGAATAGAAACAATAGAAAATTGTGTATTACAAGTCATGAATGGTTAAATCAAATATAGATTCATGTAATGGGAAGGTGATATCGACTTGGATATCATCTTTTTTAGTATCCTTTAAATCTACTGTACCTAATGTTTCTTTTCTATCTGATATCACTTGATAACCAAAATCATATTGTTGGGATAAAGAGAAACCAATAGAACTCATAATCACAGGATCACCGTGTAATTGAATCATCTGCTCTGTCTGTAGTCTAAAGAAATTCTGATAAGGAATCTGGTCAATGCCCGTTTCTAATGCCTGTTCAACTGCCATAAAGAAATAAGAAGAGAACTTCCCATAAGGAAAGCCTACGACATAAGGCGTGCCATACTTCTCTTTTAATAATTCAGCAATCTTTAACCCTTTGACTGATACTACAATATTTACATCTGCATAACCGGCCATATCAAGTGATGTATCATGATATAAGAATGTTGTAAGGACATTGTATTTCTGCTCAGTAAAATAATCCTTTAATTTGAATACCCATAATCTGCAGGAAACAGTATTTTGGATCTTTGTTTGTTCTTTCTATTGTCTGTTTAAAAGGGTTCCATTAAAAATGTATTTATGGCATACCTGTGTTTTGTGGGTATTCAAATCCTTTAATATTTCATAGACTTCTTCATCAAATAAATCAGGTGTTAAGCCTAATAGATTAATAGAAGTCACAGGCATTTGTAAGTTATATTGAATATCCGGTAATTGATCTACTAATGTGCATAATTCTTCTTCTGTATAATTCATATATGTACCTCATTTTTTCTTCATTATATCATAGTTTTTAGTTTGCACGAGCTAACTATTTGGTTATAATATAGTTAGGTAATACTAACATAGGAGGAGATGTTATGATTTTTTTAGAGATTAAGGGGTTAAAAAAGTCTTTTGGATAAGGAGAAAGCCATATTGATGTATTAAAGGGGATTAATATGACTATTAATAAAGGAGAATTCTGTGTATTGCTTGGTCCTTCTGGTTCTGGTAAATCTACACTACTTAATATTATTGGGGGTATTGATAGTTTAGATGAGGGAGAACTTATTATTAATAAACATCATTTAAAGACAATGAAAGAGAAGAAATTAAGTCAATATAGACGTGATCATTTAGGTTATATATTCCAGATGTATAATTTAATTCCTAACTTAACAGTGAGAGAGAATATCAAAGTAGGTGCTTATTTAAGTAAGAAGCCTTTGGATATTGATGATTTATTACATACACTTGGTTTATATGAGCATCAAAATAAATTACCTAATCAATTATCTGGTGGACAACAACAGCGTACTGCAATTGGACGTGCAGTCATAAAGAATCCAGATATACTTCTTTGTGATGAACCGACTGGCGCACTCGATTATCGTACTTCACAGGATATATTACAGTTAATCTGTGATATTAATGAAAGATTTGGAAATACAATCATCATGGTGACACATAATGAATCTATTAAGTATATTGCGAATCATATCTTTGTATTACATGATGGAAGAATTAAAGAAGACTATATCAATACAGATCGTAAACGAGTCAATGAGGTGGATTGGTAGTATGAAGAATCCATTAAATAAACGTTTTATACGTGAATTAAAAGAAGACTGGAGTAAGTATCTTGTCATCTTCTTATTGATGACAGGTATGATTGGTCTTGTATCGGGTTTTATTGTGGCAGATGAGAGTATGATCAAAGCTGATAATGAAAGTTTTGAGAAGTATACAATTGAAGATGGTCACTTTAATGTAGATAAGAAACTAAATAATCAGTCTTTGATCAATATTTCTAAAGCCGGTGTACATCTCTATGATCATTCTTATGTAGAAGAAACATTGATCAATGGAAATAAATTACGTATCTTTGCGACACCTCAAAGCGTAAATAAAGTATGTGTCATGAAAGGAAGACTTCCTCAAAATGATAAAGAAATTGCGATAGATCGCATGTATGCCGTCAATAACAAGTTATCTATCGGGGATACTATTAAGAGTCAGAATCATTCATTAAAGATCTGTGGTTTAGTGGCTTTACCAGATTATTCCGCATTATTTGAGAATAACAGCGATACGATGTTTGATGCCATCAAGTTTGGTGTGGCTGTTGTACAACCTTCTTTATTTAATCAATGGGATACAGCACATATGACCTATAGCTATTCATGGCTTTATGCAAATAAGCCAAAGAATGAAGAAAAGAAATCTGAATCATTCTTAAAGTTATTAAATAAAGAAGTACATCTAGAAGAATATATTCCTCAATATGAGAATCAGACCATTCATTTTACTGGTGATGATATGGGTAGTGATGGCGTGATGGTCAGACTTCTCTTATATATCATGATTGTGATTATTGCATTTGTATTTGCGGTCACTATGACCAATACAATCCAGAAAGAAGCCAATGTGATTGGGACATTACTTGCATCTGGTTATACAAAGAAAGAATTGATCAGTCACTATATGACACTTCCTATTATTGTGACACTTATGAGTGCCTTAATAGGTAATATTCTAGGCTATACCTATTTTAGAACGACTATGGCGAATTTATATTATGCCAGTTATAGTTTAACGACTTATCAAACAGTATGGAGTGCAAGTGCTTTTATTCAGACAACAGTTGTACCTGTTATACTCATGTTTATTATTAATCTCTTTATATTAAATAGACAGTTGTCTCTATCTCCTCTTAAATTCTTAAGAAGAGATAGAGACATAAACAGTCACATGTCATGCCTTTGTCCACACGTATTCCTTTTATTACACGTTTTAGAACACGTATTATTCTTCAGAATAAAGCCCATTATCTTGTCATGTTTATTGGATTAATGTTTGCGAATATGATCTTATTATTTGGACTTGCGATGCCAGATATTATTAATTCCTATGGAACCAATATTAAACAGAATATGTTTGCGGATTATCAATATATTCTTAAAGTACCAGCAAGCTTGCAGTCTAGTGAAAAGAGCTTTTCTAATATGATAGAAGCTTATACTTTCACAAAGGGAATAGAAACAGAAGAAAAGACATCTGAGAAGTTTAGTGCTTTTAGCTTAAAGATAGAAGACAATACTTTGGATACGGTGACTGTATATGGAGTAAAAAAGAACAGTTGTTATGTTTCTATTAGTGATGGTGTTTATGTATCAAGTGCTTATGCAGATAAATATCATATCCATAAGGGCGATGTACTTCACTTAAGGACAGAGTATACAGATAAGAAGTATACATTAAAGGTCAGTGGTGAATATAACTATCCAGGTGCGATTGCGATATTCATGAATCAGAAAAAAATGAATCAGTTATTTGATTTAGATGATGATTATTTTTCTGGTTATTTCTCAAAGAATCCTATTACTGATATCAATGAAAAGTATATAGGCACAACTATTGATTATGATTCATTAAGTAAAGTATCTCGACAATTGAATGTATCAATGGGCGGTATGGCTTATTTACTTTATGGAATGGCTGTCATCATGTTTATTGTGCTTATTTATCTTCTTACAAAAACAATTATAGAAAAGAATGCACAGTCTATTTCTATGACTAAGATTCTTGGTTATACCAATCATGAAGTAAGTTCTATTTATATTGTATCGACATCTATTATTGTATCTTTGTTTATTCTTCTCACTGTACCACTCGATTATGTGATATTAAAGCCTATATTTGAGGCAATGATGAAAGAAGAGATGGCAGGATGGATGCCTCTAACTGTAAGTAACCTTACTTTCTTAAAGACAATTGTTATTGGTTTTATAAGTTATTTTATAGTGATGTTGATTGAGTATAAGAAGATTAAGAAGATTCCAATGCAGGATGCATTGAAGAATGTGGAATAGGAGGTACTTGCATGAATAAGAAGTTAATAGCGATACTATGTTGTATCATGCTTACAGGATGTACAACAGAGACAAAAACTAATAAAACAAAGACTATTAAAGAAGAAACACCTGTTGTCTTAACCACAAAAGGACATGATGTAAAGGAAGCCGTGAATAAGAGTGAAACAATTACTGTAAAGACAAAAGCATCTGGTGAAATAAAAAGTACTAAATCCGAAGTAACTATTCCTTCTATAAATGAAGGTGATCTTATTCAAGATACAACTATATTAAAGGATATCAGTAATAAGGGTGATGAAAATATCACCTTGAATGATCATCAATTATTGATAGAGAATAATAAGAATAGTATTCAGTATGAAGGTACTTTAGATGCAGCACTTCCTGTTGGTGTAGATGTGACTTATTATTTGGATGGACAGAAAGTGACAGATATCAAAGGTAAAACAGGGACATTAAAGGCTGTATTTAAATATAAGAATAGTACTGAGACTCCTTTCGTAGCAACTACTATTATGCTTCTTCCTCAAGAAACAGTGAGTGATATTGAAGTGAAGAATGGGAAGAGTATGTTGATGGATGATTATCAAGCCATTATTGGATTAGTTTTCCTGGTTATGAACCATTTAAGGATTCTATGGAAGTGACTATGAAGATCAAGAACTTCCAATGTGACTATATGAGTACCGTATTTACTAATGGTATCTTTAAAGATTTAGACTTAAGTGAACTCACAAAGACAACGAATCAATTAAATCAATCAGCCCAGAAGTTAGTAGAAGGTTCAGCACAATTACTCGCAGGATGTACAACGTATGGACAATACCTTCATACATATATGTCCAATGTGTCTAAAGTGAGTGATGGAGCCAATGCATTATTAAAGGGTTCTAAACAATATGATGCGTCTACACAGGCACTGATTAAAAACTTAATATCTTCTATGAAGGATCCTACAGAACTGATTCAATCTAAAATAAATAAGATTGATCTCACTGATGAAAAGCATGCTGCAGTAAACAGAGCAATCAGTGAAGATGTTCAGGAAAGCTTAATACAAAATAAGAAGAGTTTAGAACAACTCTCAGAGTTACTCTCTCAAAGTCCTGTATCAAAACAATTAGAGACATTATCTTCTAGCTTATCAGAGTTGAGTCAAGCTGGGAATGAACTGTCTCAACAATACCAGACACTTGTAACTGGATCAAAAAGCTTATCTGAAGGAATGAGTCTATTTGATCAGGAAGGTATTCAAAAGATCACTGATATGACTACAATTAAGAAGTTAAAAGAAAAAGACCAGTATAGTGGTCTATCAGGAAACAATATCACAAATACAAAATTCATCTTTGAGATGGCTATCTAGAACCTTGCATTCGCAAGGTTCTTTTCATTTCTATCACCGTTAATTTAGTTTGTATGATATATATTTTTCATTTTTCAGGCGTTACTGTATTTAAGGATTGAGAGTATGTTAAAATATGGACATGGAGGTGATATTCATGGATGATTTCTTAAGTGATATTTATACAATACTCTTTGCGAAATGGATTCTATTGCAGGAAGTGCCTGACTTTGAAACAAAAGTGAATGAAGACTATACAGAGATTCATTTCTATAATAAGCATGCCGATATTGAAATTGTCTTTAATCCATTGAATATCATAGAGTTTAAAGCAACCAATACACAATCTGGTGAGACTGAATATTATCTACATTTCCAGATGAAAACATTGAATTATGCAATGAAGTTATTTAGAGAACTCACTCATTATATGAAGCATATTGGTGATACACCTACTGTTAAGATATTGTTGTGCTGTAGTGGTGGTTTAACAACTAGCTATTTTGCGATGAAGATGAATGAAGCCTCTAAATTAATGAGTCTTCCTTATGTAACAGAAGCAAGTGGTTATAATAATTTATACTATGTAGCACAGGATTATGATGTAGTTCTCTTAGCACCACAGATTTCTTATTTACATGCTAAATCATGTGATATTCTTAAAGATAAGATTGTCTTAAATGTACCACCTGAAGTATTTGCGAAATATGATGTAAAAGCCGTCTTTACACTTGTGAAAGAATCATTAGAGATTAAAAAGAACCAATCTGATCAGAAGATTCCTTTACCTGTTATGTTGGATGTAGAAATTAAACATAAGACATTGGCTCTCTCTATTTTCCGTAATAAACAATCCATTCATGTTGCTTATCGTGTATATGATAAGAATCAAGAAATACTATTAGATAACGAAGTAATCAAACCTGTAGTTAATCTTCAAGATGTTTGTGACATTATAGATATTGCCCGTCTTCATTATCCACGTATTCGTTATATTGGTATTGCGACTCCAGGTATTATTGATGATGGTTATGTGTCTTCTACAAGTTTAGTCGGATGGGAAACACCAGAGAGATTAGAAGACGTCCTCACTGAACGTTATCATTTGCCTGTATGTATATGTAATGATGTCAATGCAGCAGCTGTAGGTTATTATTCTTCACAGGATCAAGTAAGTTCACTGGCTTTCTTATTCCAGCCTGTACATGCAATAAGTGGTGCAGGTATTATTGTGGATAACTGCCTACTACATGGTATGCATAACTTAGTAGGAGAAGTACAATTTCTTCCTTTAGATTTAACAGAAGATAAAATGACACTCAGTATGTCTCCTGAAGGATGTATTGAGGTTGTCGCCCGTTATTTAGTATCTATTATCAGTTTATTAAGTCCTGAGGAACTTGTATTCTATTGTGACTTTATTCCTCATGTACTCCCATTATATGAAGAAATGGCTACTCTTATACCAAAAAAATATATTCCGCCTATTACCAAAGTAGATAACATGCAGGAATATATTCTTCTTGGGACTATGATATTAAGTACAACACAGAACTATGAGAGTTCTATATAGTGTTCAATACGATAGTCTATATTCTTTTCATAATCTTTATTAAAATAGCATGCATAGAGACAGTCTAATAAGAACTGTAATGAAGCTCTTGAAGAAAAAGAAGCAATCTTTTCTTCTGAATCTTCATACGATGCAAAATAGAGATGATAATCAACGAGTTTAGATAATTCACTCTCTTTAGTAGAAGAAATAAGAACAGTTGTCACCTGGTTCTTATTCATCACACGGATGAAGTCTTCTACATGAGGTGTTCTATTAGCATGGGAGATCACGATTGCGAGGTCTCCTTTTTTTAATGTTTCAGCCACCTTTGTTTGATAGAAAATCTGTTTTTCTACTGTGACATCCTTACCTATTTCTAACATGTTCTGTCTAAAACACTCAGCCCTGAAGAAATTACCTATAGAAGGAAATAACGCTATCACATTCGCATCATACATCTTCTGGACAATTTTACCAAATTCATCGAGATTCACTAGGTTTAATGTGGAATGAAGTGTTTGATCATAGAGATTCAACATTTTAGTCATAATTTCATGGTTCTGGTACTACGTCAAGAAAAAGTACCAGTCAAACTGAAATTTCTTTACTACCTCAATTGTAAAATGAAACTGGAATTAAGGAATTGGGATAAAGGGGCATGCCCCTTTATCCCAATTCGCGTGGCTGCAGGCCCCTATTCTCAATTTTTGTAAAAAAAGTCCATAGAAATCGTATTATATAGTTACCACACTTTATAAGGAGA
>NZ_JBEHVX010000002.1:0-70887 GCF_040227455.1 Catenibacterium sp. RTP21428st1_D7_RTP21428_210409
TGCCTGAAGAAGTGATATGACTCACAACTCGCCCGCTTACTGCATCCTTTACACATGACAGGTATTCAGTTCTATTCAGCCCGTATTTCAGATAGCTCACATCTGTAAGCAGTATCTCACCCGGTCTTGCCAGACGGAACCTTCTCTTAAGAAGGTTTGGCTTCCTGTTGCTTTTTAAGTTTTCTCTGTTCGTTTTCAATTCAGTACGCTCCCTGCGGATGGCGCATATGCAGTTGTATTTTCTCATCAGTCTGAGAATCTTGTTTCTTCCAAAATGAACACCACATATATCAGGAAGCATCATATAGATGGTGCGTGTTCCTTTTCTGAATCCCTTATAATCCATGACCTTTTTTATGTATTCAAAATCAATCTCATCCTGTCTTTCCTTCATGCCGTAATTATCATCTGAGAGTATTGAATAATAGGAAGATTTGGATATGCCAACTCTCTTTAGTATGGAACGGATGGAATAGTCATACCTGTCGTGTGGAAGGTCTCTGATCCATATGCATAATGCCTTCTTCTGTTCAGGGGAAAGGGAAGGAAGAATTTTCCTGATCCTTTCAAAATGCATCATTGACAGTTTTTCTAGTGCTCTCATCCTGTTGTGCTGAATGCGGCATCTGAACTCCTGATCACACTCAATCATCATATTATCAGAATCGCCATTCCAGGATATGAGCTGTTTCTTTATTTTATTTCGCACTCTGATAGGAAGATCAGAACCATCAATCTCAAATATGCCAAGAATTTCATCGATGGAATAACTAATGAATATTATAGCTTCATCATAGAACTGCTTTTTGAGTGTGAAATGGGTTGCAGTGCATCTCTTGATATATGGATGACCAGAGTATTTCTCTACTGCATCAGCACTTATCTTTTCTTTAGGTTTTTCTCCATCTTCAAGTTTTCTTTTTAATTCATATATTCTATGATATCCGACTTTATTGGGATCAAGACCATAAGATTCAAGCAGGGATTCAATGGACACAGAAGGATATTCCTTGAAGGCTTTATCGATGAAATCAGAACTAAAATTAATTCCTTTTCTTGATTTAACGAATACTCTGGAGTCAATCAGAAATGAATTATCATATAATTCAACTGAATATAGGCTCTGTCCAAATACTTTATTCTTTCCGTTAGTAGGACGACCATAGCGCTTAAAGTTAATGATGATGTTATTTATTATAATTTTCCCTAACATCGAACAGTCAAAGCCGAATGATTTAAGTGTTTCTCTTATCTGAAAGGTAGATGGCTGCTTGATCCATTCATCATATAGGATGCATCTGAATTCATGTGTTAATGTAAGTCTGTCTTGTTTTATGTCTTTGACATAGGGCGATTTAGAAAGTAACTCAATTTCTTCATTAGTGAACCTTTTTGGCATAGCATAATTTCAACAACGAAATGAAAAAAAGATACCCACAAGGTGGGTATCACAACTGTCAGGTTGTTGTCCTCCTTATGGGTACCATTTTACATCCCCTTATGCTTTAATTTTAGCTATCAAATTATTCAAATCATTTTCATCAGGATGTGTTAAAGCTTGATCAAAATTATCAATGAGCATATCAATATTAGGCATATGATCAGGCTATGCCTTCATTTTTACATATCGATCACGTACAGATTGTGGCATCTTACCCTGGCACATATGTTCACCTACAATTGTATTACTTGCATCAATGCTTGTTTTCATATTATTTAGAATTCTCTGGAAATATTCTTCACTTACTCCAAATCCTGCTGTACCAAATAAGAAAATCTTCTTATTCTTTAAGGCTTCTAATAGTTTAAGAGTTGCTGCATCCGCATTACCTTTATCTGTCCAGAAACCAATATAAAACATATCTGAATCTACTTTTTTACATGGTCCAAAATAATCACAATCTTCTTCAGCTGGCGTGTCATGAATAGCCTCTGCAAGCATCTTTGTATTACCTGTTGGAGAACTATATAGTATTGAATATCTTTCTTGTTCCATCATTTCTACCTCACTTAATGATTTATTACAATACTATATAACACTATTCTAATTAAATAATAGCTGTAATCCCATTACAATCACCCACATATAGGCACATGTTTTAGGAATCATTAACAAACCAATTTTAGGTTTTTTCTTACTTAATAAAGTGACTGGTAAATAACAGCCAAATGAGATAATAATAGCTGCAACCATTCTAGTCATGTGAAGATTACCAGTATTACCGCTCATTGCATATAGAATAATAATTCCAATACCAGTAACTGCAAATACGGCATTTCTGATAATAGATAGTTTTAAGTTACCTTCATCCCCACACCAGTCATTTTGTGGTAAGAAACATACTACAATTCTAATGATTGCGGAAATGTAGATCATTGCTTCTACAATAAATGGAGCAAAAAGAGTTGGGAATGTGAGTTTCCAGATATAAAGTAAGATAATATAGAAAACAGTCATAGTAATAGAAGAAACCTGCAAACCTATACCAAGTTGTCTCTTAATTTTTTCATTAGTTCCTTTGAATGCTCTTATAATTCTAGGAACTAAGTGGAAGGCATCACCACCACATAATGTAAGAGTTAAGATACCATATAGTATAAATAACATATTGCCATTTGCGTTTGTAAGGAAGATTACACCAGCTACTAAGTCAAATAATAAGTAACAAGTATCAAAGATAGCCTCCATGATATCTGGCATTTTAGGTACATATTTTTGGTTATTCATAATCATAATCCTTTCTTTTGAATGCATTCTTCCGCATTCCTACAAATTTTTTCAAATACATTACGACATACTTTTATTTCTTCGTCAGTTAAACCTTGAAGCATGTCATGCGCAAATTGATTTTGAACATCTAATCCTTCTTTAACGATTTCATTGGCTGAATCCTGTAAATATAGCTCCACTCGCTTTTTATTGCTTGAAGATGTCTTCTTAGTAATATAACCACGTTCTTCTAATACTTTTAAAGCGGTCGAGACATGAGATTTTGTCGATTTTCTTATTCTAACAATATCCGCTGCTGTATTGTACTCTGGATTATGATACAAAAACATCAGTATGTCATATTCCATCTTTTTAAGATGATACTTATCACAAGTAGATGCGGTTAACATCTCATAATAAAGAGTAATCGTCTTATGTTGATCCCAGAAATACATATTAAGCCCCCTTTTTTTATCGTTCTATTTAGAACTTCTATGTTCTATATAGAACATTATAGGTATATATATATCATTGTCAAGGATATTGAGCACAAAAAAAGCCAGTATATTCCATACCGACTGTATTCATTAGTTCCTAGAAGTCATTTTGTATCCTGAATAAATAGACATAATCATACAAATAAGTGCAATAACACCAAATATTGCATGAATCATATGATTTTTTACATGTCCTGTTAAAAAAGTACAGATCATAGAAAGCAGCGCTCCTATAGACCAATATTTATGTGATTTCATTATACATCCCCTTTAGATTAGTCTGCCCTAACTATGATAACATAGTGTAAAAAAGATGTAAATATATAAGTGATCTTCTCTAACTCTACCGATTATTCTATAACTAATAGTAGAGCAAAAGTATTTATGTTCATTTATAACCCCTGGTTATTTTAAATTACCAGTTTTTGTTGATCTTAAAACGCAAGAAAGACAGCCGATTTCTCGACTGTCCCTTGGTTAAATATATATCTTAGTTATACTATGATACTTTCTTTTTCTTTAGTAATGCGAGTAATGCAATACCACTTACTGCAAGTAATGCAATCACTGCAGATACGTTTGTAGAATCGCCTGTCTTAGGAGCAACTGTAGTAGTTTTATTGTTATCCTTGCTTGGAGCAGAAGCTTTTTCTTTCACTGTAACCTTAATAGTCTTTGTGCAAGATGCGCCTTTACTATCTGTTACTTTGTAAGTAACTTCATATACGCCAGGCTTAGATGGATCAACTGTATTCTTTAAGATTTCAATCTTATCAGTTAAATTACCATCTTCTTTATCCTTTGCAGAAACGCCTTCTTTTGGATCAAACTTATCACCGACTGTGATTTCCTTATCAGTTACATCAATAGTTTGTGCTTCGTTAAGAGGTTCAATCTTAGGATTTACAGTAACTGTAATAGTCTTAGTGCGAGATGCGCCTTTACTATCTGTTACTTTATAAGCGACTTCATACTTACCAGCCTTAGTTGTATCTACTTCATTCTTCAATACTTCAATCTTATCAGTAAAATTTCCATCTTCCACGTCTTCTGCTGTGACATCAGCCTTAGGATCAAATGTATCACCAACTGTAAGAGTCTTATCTTCAGCTTTAATGATTGGTGCTGAATTTATAGGTTCCATCTTTGGATTTACAGTAACTGTAATAGACTTAGTGTATGATGCACCCTTGCTGTCTGTTACCTTGTAAGTTACTTCGTACTTACCAGGTTTAGTTGTATCTACATCATTCTTTTTGATTTCAATCTTATCAGTTAAGTTTCCATCTTCAGCGTCTGTTGCAGTTACATCAGCCATAGGATCAAATGCATCACCAACTGTAAGATTCTTATCTACGGCTTTAATGATTGGTGCCGCATTTAGAGGTTCCATCTTTGGATTTACTGTAACCTTGATAGTCTTAACATGAGATGCGCCACCGCTATCTGTTACCTTGTAAGTTACTTCATACTTGCCAGGTTTAGTTGTATCTACTTCATTCTCTAAGATTTCAATCTTATCAGTGATATCTCCATCTTCTTCGTCTTCAGCAGTTACATCAGCTAATGGATCAAATTCATCGCCAACTATAAGAGTCTTATCTGTTGTCTTAATCACTGGACATGCATTAAAATCTGCAGTTTTTGGATTAACAATAACCTTAATTGTAGTTGTATAAGATGCGCCTTGAGTGTCTGTTACCTTGTAAGTAACATCATAAATACCAGGTTCATTAACATTGACATCATTCTTTAAGATTTCAATCTTATTAGTGATATCTCCATCTTCTTCGTCTGTTGCAGTTACATCAGCCTTAGGATCAAATATATCACCCACTTCAATTGTCTTGTCAGTTGCTTTAATAACTGGTGCTGAATTCATTTGCACCCAGTTCATAACCCAAGTTGCATTGTAAGTGATGTTCTTTGTAACCTTTTCTTCAACTGCAGGTGACCATCCTTTGAATGTATAACCTGCTCTTGTAGGTGTTTCATCAAATTTAGGTGTTGGTGTACCTACTACTAAATCAGGAATTACCTTATCTTCAAATACGACTTCACCATCAACGCCATCAGTATAAGTAACTGTATAACGTGACTTGATTCCTGTTGCACCTGGAATTGGGAATTTAACTTTACTTCCATCAGGCATAGCAATATATGTTTCACCATTTAATGGATAAAGTTTTCCTTCTTTAAATTCAGGATGATCAGCATCTAATGTAACATAGTATTCTAACTCATAAGTATAATAAGTCTTAGTACCTTCTGTTGTAGTCGTTGCATTTGCAAGTTTCCACTTAAAGCCACTTGTATCCTGCTGTACAGATGGAGGTAATTGACTTACTGATAAAAATGGAGCAGCTCCATCAAATACTTCTAAGTCTTTACCAGTAATACTAGTGGTAACACTTTCAGAAATAGCCTTAAACACTTTAGCTAAATCATCAGCATCACTTGAATCATATGCTTTATCACGACTTGTTGCGAACTGCCTTTTAAGAATTCAGAAACTGTAGGACCATCTTCATATGCTTTATCTTTTGCTGCCCCATAACATACTGTATAAACTGTAGACTGATCTTTTAGAAGATTAGCATCTTTAGATGTTGCTTCAACAGTTTTTTCACTACCTTCTCCACCATCACCAGCTAAATCATATGTTATGCCATCAATTGTGACATGTGTATGTAAAAAAGTACATCCACCTTCACAATCTTTAAGATAATAAGTAGGTGTTCCATCAGTTAATACGACTGTATTTCTGTTGTCTTTTTGAATTTGTTTCACTGCATCTTTTAAGAATAAAGATGTGGCTTGTTTAATACCAGCATCTAGGTTTGTTCCACCACCAGCTTTTAGATTTTTGATTGCTTCAAATGCTTTGTTTTTACCTCTAGTAGAAGAGACATCCGTCCAATTTAACGGTACTTCAACATGAGTTGCAAAATCAACAACCGCAAGATAACGGTCCAACATTTTCTTTATCACCAGCATATGAATTCACAAAAGCATTTGCTGCTGCTTTTAAGTTTCTAATACGATTGCCATCCATACTTCCCGAAGTATCCACAACAAGAACTGTAGCTGACTTCTTGGTAAAAGTTTCAACCTTCTGTTTAGTAACAACCTTTAATTTCATCCTATAAGTGTTGTTACCAAGTGCTTCAGCTGTTTTATCAACTGAATGAATACCTTCTGGCAGGGTCTGATCTAATTCACCTTGAACCCACTGACCAGAATCGTTATAATAACCGTTCGTCACTACGTTATCAGTAGTAAGAGCATTCGCATTTATAGGTGCTAATGAGACACTCATCATCAATGCTACTGCATAATTCGTGAATTTCTTGACATTCATAGTTCTTTCCCCTTTCTTCAATTTTTAATTATTCGTTTACAATTGTATAAAAACAATTGCCTAAAGTGCACTTTTTAATATCTGACAATCTAGATAGTTTGTTATTAGCAAAAATAAGTTATTCTATAACATTCATATCATAAGTTTTATATTTATGTTTTCGCATCTCACCAGTTAAAGTATTTATCATTTAAAATTAATATGTTTTAAAAACCTTAATCTCATTATCTTAATCATTCATATTAAATTTGAAATGTTCCTCTTTAACCTTTAGAGCTTTTTTGCCACTTTATCATATCAATAATTATAGAAATAAGAGAGCATAGTAATATATGATTCAGCCGTGCACTTATGCAATTGATAACACAATCATTAGCAAACAATCACATACAATAGACGATTAAAAAAAATTTATTCCTCCTTCCTTTATATACCATTTCCAAAATAACACTTTTTTAATTGCCTATTACTTTCTATAAATATAGAAAACAATAGCGGTTATATTTTCGACGCCAATTACCCTACAGACTGTACCATATTTAGAAATTTATGACATGTAATAATTAAATGTGAGGTTATTTTGTTGGAATAACACAAATATGTAAGTGTATTCGCTTACATATAGTATTTACATAATACTGTATTTATAAGTGTTTAAGGATAGAACCACAAAAAACGACATGATTAACCTGTCGCAATGGACTGCTTTGTTATGGATCTTCCAATGATACAAAAAAAGTGACAGTGCAATATACATTTTGTATTTCTTGCCTGCCACTTTTTTCTTGACTCCTACACTTTATCTTTAATTGTCTTCTCTACTTCAATAATACGTCTGCCAATTCTCTTTGTTTCTATTTTTTTATAAGCTTCTAAACAAGGAATAAAATCCTTATTGCCTTCTTCCTCAATAATATCAAGTATACGTAAAATAACCTTTCTATTTACTTTGATCAATTTATGAATGACACGCGGATTATTTTCTTTTACATCCAAGCAGAACTGTTGATACAATTCCTGAGCATATGTTTCCTTCTCTATCTCCCACCCTTCATCAGAAAATACCAGCAATGGAAGACGTCCATCATATTTAATTCGAAGATAATCCTCATCAATCATCCAATCAATATAATGCATAATATCAGCTAATTTCATATCATGATAATAGCCATAAGCAGGACACTCATTTAGTTTAAGTTCTAGTACCTTCTTATCCTTAGAACCTTTTAATATCTTAGCAAGCATATTTCTTCCTGCTTTCATAATACACATATCAGCTGCTCTTAAGATCATCTTGATATCTTCTGGAGATAATTCTTTTACATTACCTGTATCAAGAACGACAGGTATTCTATTAACTCTTCTACTCATTGGTTATTTCCTCGCTTTCATATATAAATTTTAATACCACTCTGTTTATCATTCAACATAAAAGCTCTGTAAAGAGAATTACGATACAATTATCATATGCTTTGCACAAAGTCCATTTATCATTACAGGGAGCAGAAGTTAATTGTCATTTTTGAGATAACCATTTTGTTTACATATCATTCTAAATTAATTGTAAATTTTAAGATTGTATTCTTATATCACATTACCTATAATAAAGTAGAAAATAGAAGATATCAGTATGCCCACTTCAAGTATTACTCATAATTTTGTTATATCAAAACCAGATAGTGTAAAGCGTTTTGTAGATGCAATTGATGAAGCCGAGCGTGACCGCACACCTAAACAGACACTTCCTGGACGTCAGTTAACAAACCCACAGGAAATTTTAGCTTTAATGGCTAAAATGAAGAAACAACATGACTGATAAATAATTAAAACTTCTAAAAAATAGGTATTTCACTATCTCTTAGAAGTTTTTCTCATAACCAAATTTAATTATATGTCTTCTTCTAATCGTTTAAAAGTTTCTTCAACAGAAATAGAATCATTATTTTTAGCATAGTTTGAGTCAATATTCATTATCTGATCAAATTCTACTTTTTCTAATATATAAAGCCCCCTACATACATAGGAGGCTTCACTTTACTTTTTATTTATATAAAAACCACAAGGCATATCAGCTACTTCACCAATAGAAGGATCTAATGCATAGACTTCTTCTAGAGATACAATTCTTGCATCATCTGTCGTATGTTCTTTACCACATAAGAACTGCCACATACCATCCTCATCATGAGATTTATATAAGTAATAGGTTCTTCTTTATTTAATACATGATTGCATACTATGCAAGCAGTACGAGGATCATCATTAAATGGGAACATATTATTTACTCAACAACAAGATATTTTCAACGGTATTACCTCTTTCCCACAAAACCTTCCTTACCTCCTTGCCGTCAATATAAATCGGGAAGTTAAACTCTATCGACTTCAACGGCATTTCTGACTCCCCATTCGGGTATATCTGAATTTCTTTAATGAGGTATGTGATAAGGCTTTTCTTTTCCTCGTCACTCATTATAGCATATAACTTGCCAAAATTCTGCATGATTTTGTAAACATTGTCCAGAGTGATTGCTTCCATCTCAATGGAGCCTTTTCTTAATTTGGCGTCCTCAATGCGTTCCTCCAACTCCACCATCGTATCATACAGAGCGTCAAGCCTTAACGTCATATCATGGATTTTTCTCTCACGGTATCGGGCATCCGCAGGAAGATTGTCAATCTCATTTTCCAGACGAGCCTTGTTCAAGTCTACTTCTTTCAGTTTGTTTTCATAATTGGAAAGCTCCTTATCTACCGTACTGGTATCTGTCTGAACACCTATCCGCTTTTCAATCTCTTTAGCAAAATAGGCATCGCTTACCAACTCTTTTACAGCTTCGACTACAAGCGGCTCAATATCAGTTTTCCGTAGGGATGCTTTATAATCACAATGATGACCTCGCTCCTGCTTATTTCTTCCGCATATATAATAGTAGACTTCCTTATATGTGCCGTCTTTGTTTGTCCATGCGTGTTTATTCGTGTACATTGAACTGCCACAAATGGGGCATTTCAAAACGCCAGTCAGAAGATGCGACCTGTCTTTTCCAACCTTTGACGGCTGCTTAATTCCCGTTGCTTTCCGCTTTGCATGAACTTTCTGCCAGAGTTCCTCGCTGACAATCCCCTCATGCTGTCCGTCCTCTAAAATATAATCATCGGTATGAACCTGTTTATATTCGTTTTTTGTTCCCTTAACTTTTTCCCTTGTTCTCCTGCCATAAGCAATTTTTCCGCAGTAAACGGGGTTATCTAATATCTGCCGTATTAAATGGCTGCTCCATGTTTCTAACTTTCCATTCTGGCGGGGTATTTTCTTTATTCCTTGCAGGTTGAGATATTTTGCGACACCGCCAAGTCCTATATCTGAATTTCCGAACTTATCAAAAATAATTCGGATTGCTTCAGCTTCGGTTTCTTCTATCAAAAGCTGATTATCCTTCAGATAATATCCATACGGAGCAAAACCGCCGTTCCAACCGCCCTGTCTTGCTTTTTCCCTGCGTCCGTTCATCGTCTGCTCAATGATATTTTCTCTCTCAATCTCCGCAACTGCTGACAGAACAGATATTAAGAGCTTTCCGCTTGTCTGGGATGAATCAATCCCTTCCTCTATGCAGATTAAATTTATGCCATAAGACTGCACAAATTCTAATGAGTTTAAGATGTCAGCAGCATTTCTCCCAAAACGGGAAAGCTTATAGACCAGAATATACTCTATCTCCAGTCCGTTTTTTATGTCGGAGAGCATTTTCTTAAATGCAGGTCGCCCCTCGATTGATTTTCCAGACTTTCCTGCATCCTCATAAATGCCGACAATCTCCATTTCCTCACGGTCTGCAAACCGTTTTAAGCTGTTTTTCTGACCTTCAAGACTGTATCCGTCAACCTGCATCTCGGTACTTACTCTCGGATACAGAACACATTTCTTTCCTTCTCTGTTCATTCTATCACCTCCGATATTTGGGAAAATGTGATATGTAAGGTTGCGTAAAACTACGCAACACAATCCAATTCCTGCAAAACAAATCTTCCATACTTCTCAACAATCTGCACCATAGCTTTCATAAAAGTATCGAAGTTTTCGGCTTCATCAACCTTGCTTTCGTGCTGCTGTTCTGCATTTGTGGACGCTTTGACATTTTCCATTTGGCTACCTCCGCAAAACAAAGCGGCTGTATGCCCTAAATTATAGAGATACAGCCGCCGCTTGACCAATGTGCAAATCCCTCTGTTTCCTCTGATTTGCACATTTCCTTTCGAGTTTGTTATTGAGTGAAATACTAATGGCAAGAGCCTTATCAACTCTTGCCATTATGTTATCGGGCATCATTCCCATATACTGTTTTAACCTCCGCTTATCAATCGTCCGTATCTGCTCAAGCAGAATGATTGAATCTTTGTCGAGCTTATCAAAATCTGTTACCTCGGTGTGTGTCGGGAGCTTCGCTTTCGTGTGTGTACGGCTCGTTATCGGAGCAATAATAACTGTCGGGCTGTGCCTGTTTCCCGTATTGTTGGAGATAACAAGAACAGGTCTTGTGCCGCCCTGTTCCGAGCCGATAACAGGATTAAGCTCTGCATAATAAATGTCGCCACGCTTAACAATTCTTTCCATAAGTGTCTGACCTCCCATCAGAATTTAGGCAGGCGTGACCTGCCTATGTAACAGCCAGACACAAGGAAGTAATTAAGGTCGGGAGAGCATTAACAAAATCTCTGTTCTTATGACCGCCTTATATCTGGCTTTATGATAGGAGCATCTCTATTTGTCCTCGACACCCCGAAATGCAGGTGCGTCCGTAAACGCAGGGAAGTCGCCAAACGGTCAGCAGCGAACTGACGCCACGGGAGTTCCACCCCAACTGTCGGTCTGACAGAGCCGCCCTCATTGCCTGCGACGGGTTGGATACCGTTCGGGCTGTGACTGGACGGGAGTACCATTGTTCTCTTTGCGGGTCATGGCGAAATCGGGAGCTGCCCGATATTTTCAGTCGGTAAAGTTAGGCTCACCACCACCTTTCTGTCGCTCGCTGCCGCTTGGCAGGTCTTGGCGTACCGCTGCACACGCTTATGCTCATCACAATCACAAAGAGGAAGTATTTGGCGAATGAGTATTCGGTTGTCAAGGAACAAGCCCGTTTTCGCCACACAAAAGAAAACGGGGCGAAGGTTTTTACGCCTTACACCCCATAGTCCTTGAGAAACCTTTATTTTCCCCTCTACTCAAAAAACTTTTTTAATTTTTCTTTGAGCCTGTCCATTCGCCTGTAAACCGCTTTCTCTGTAACACCCAGATACGATGCGATTTCACGGGTAGAAAAGCCATGTATCTTCATCAAGGCAATTTGCAGGGTCAGCTTGTCCACCTTAATCAAAACCTGATAGAGCTTCTGATTTTCAATATTGTCCAGAAAATCCTCAACTGTTTTTACTTCGGGCTGTGCCGTGTCCTCGGCAAATTCCTCAAGATATGTACTCGCATCCTGCAACCTGCGGTAAAACTTCCTGTCAGAATTAAAGACCGCCCAATCGTAAATACGGAGTTTTTCGATGGTGTCCTCGCTGACACCTAAGCTCCGCAGTTTCTTTTCCTCAGCTTCTTTCCAGAGCCGCCATTTCTTTTCTTCTCTGCCATAATTGAATGACATTCTCTTGACCTCCAATCTGAAATTTTTTGAAAAATCCAGATTGGTCGGCGGGGAACGGCATCTTACGCCGCAAAAATGCTTTTGACGGCGTTCTGCAAAAAACGACAAAAGAAAAACCGCAAAGGCTGTAACACCTTCACGGTTATAGGAGATTAAACTTCTTTTGAGTAGAAATTTGGCATCTACTTTGAGGGTATAAGAGTTCCATGCACAAGTGAGAATTTTTTTAACAGGTTATCCTCGCTTATCCATGAAGCTATGTATGTAGCTGCTGCTTCGGATAAGCAGCAGGGCGGCGGTCTTAGACCAACGCATAAAAAATCCCTCCAAACTCAAAAACGTGTCTGGAGAGATGTGTTGTTTACGCTTTATTTAGGCATGGCAATACAGCCCACCAGAAAACTCCGTTTTTTTTATTCGGTGGGCTTGTCCTGCCTATGGTATATAAAAAGAGAGCCGACAAACTGTGATTTCATTTCACAAGTTCATCGGCTCTGCGTCTATGCGTCTGGCTCTCTGATGATGTTAAAATGCTGTTAGTATCGCTCCGTCAATGACCGCAATAATCAAAAAGGCGGCAATTCCTTTTAGAAACGAAACAAAGTGTTTTTTCGGGTTGGAATACAATTCCTTTCGGTTTTTTGTGCCTGTAAAGCGTACCCTTTTAGAATTTCTCCACCACAACATATCAATGACAAGAAAATCAAAAGCGTTAAGGCTTTGTCCTAAAATCAGCAGATTTATAAAATTAACCCTAAATCCGTCCTCTTTCACGAACAAGCCGAAAATAAAGAGGACAATGCCAAAAACAACAATATTTGATACAAGTGACACAAACGGCGAAGCTGTCTTGATTTTGGATTGCAGCGCAGGATTTTTCTTTACCATTTCCTGCACTTCATCGGGATAAGAAGCATAGCTTTTGATATTTTTATCATCGCTCCCTGTGTTTAAGTAGCATATTCCCCAAAACAGAATACACAAAATAACTAATTCAACTATCAGCATATTATCTACTTCCTCCGACTTTTCTTTGTATATACCATCCCGATAAAGAGGAATTTATAATGCATCTCTCGGACAATTCTTCACGCATTCAAAACAAAGAATACATTCCGTACCGTTTTTTCGTTTTCTGGAATTATCTGTAACATCTACTTCCATAGGACACACATTTTTACATTTACCGCATGAAACACATTTGCTTTTATCACATTTAATTCGGAGCAGCGAAAAATAACTCATAGGTTTTAAGAATATAGTGATAGGACATATGTATTTGCAAAATGCACGATTATCCTTAAAGACAAAAGCCAATATTATCCCAACTACATAGTATATGGCATTTCCAATGATAAACGCCCAAAACATAATCCTCTCAATGTTACCGATATGAGCAAGAAATAGTGCCGAAACAAATATAAGAGAAATTGCAAATGTTATATACCTTATCCACCCAATCTTTTCCCGTGGTGTTTTGGAAACTTTATACGGAAGAAAATCAAGCACCATTGCCGTCCAGCAGGCATACCCACACCAACCTCTGCCAAAAAGCAATGGTCCAAAAATTTTTGCCACCGCATAATGAATTGTTGCGGCTTCAAATACCCCTGTAAAAAGATAATACCAAAATCCCTCAATCTGCATATTTTCACCGCAAATAAAGCCCAAATACACCAACATATAAAGTCCGACTAAAAGCTGTGCAACTCTGCGGGCATATTTGTATTTTTTGATATAAAGAAATATCCCGAAAAAAATTGATATTCCAATATAGCTAAAATTAAAAAGGTAAAATATATTGTCCTGTGTCAGCCATAATGTTACTGCAACAGTCATAAATATTCCCAATACACCAAGCGGTAGAAAATACTTTTTCATTTTATTCCTCCAATCCACAAACTGAAATTTTGCGGCCTATATATTTGCATTTATCTCTTTAAGAATTGCTAGGTCTATCCGTAACCACATGATATACTTTCATAACAATACCTCTCTTACAAACCCCGATTTTTCGCTCTCTCAACTCCCCGGCAAGCGGAAGTTTTATCATGGTTATTTCTTGGTAATAACTGCAATAGCGCAAGGCATTTTACCCTCAACAATAGAATATTTCACATCTTTATATCCTGCTTTTTCAAAAAACTGCTGATATGTTTTGTATGTAAACTGACGTTTAAATCCTGCTCCCGCTTTTTCTACTGCTTTCACAAATATACTCGGTTTGCCATTATTTTCTTTATTTACATAGGTTGGAATGATGATCTGTCCGCCGAACCTACATACTCTCTCCAATTCCTTTAATGCCCTGTAGGGTTCATCCACTAAATGAATTACATTTCCCGCCACAACTTTATCAAATGTATTGCTTTCATAGTTTAATTGCATTATATCGTTCTGGGCATACTCTATATTCGTTGATTCCTTGCACTTCTTCCTCGCCTGTTTTAACATTTCCGCCGAAAAATCTGTTGCAATTAACGTCTGACACTTTTTGGCTATATGTTTACTGAGCATACCTGTCCCACAAGCACATTCAAGTACATAATCATTCTGTGACATCAGCTTTGCCACTTCAATACAGAGTTTTTTGTTGACTTTACCATTATATATATTTTCAAAAAGATCATATACTCGTGCTGCTCTATCCCAAAACATCAATATCCACCTCCAGCATATCCCGATTTGTCACTTTGTTATTCAGTTATGTGCTTTTTGCTCCAAATCCTTTAATAACTGTTACCTGTAAATCCTTTGCGTCAATCAAACTTTCCTGTCTGCACTTCGGGCAGTAGAGAGGAAAGTTTTTTAATTCTGTATCTTCCCGTATCTGTAATCTTGTTTTATTTCCGCAGACAGGGCAGCGTATCCATTCACTACTCACCATAAAAATCCTCATTCTATTTCCTTTTATTTTTCTGCTCCAGTTCCGCACCATAACGGACAACCATAGAAAGTAAAATCAGGCAGATGCCAAGCGTAATACTGCCTGCATCATCAAACCTGTTCCATTCTGCCAGACCGATATTTTCGTAGATGCCGTCTATCACTGACATAGATATAATAGATATTGCAATCTCTATAATTCCAAGCTGCTTTATCCTATCTGCACCTGCGTTTGTAAACGGCGTACCCTCTTTCAACTCCGCTGTAAAATAGCGATAGGCAAATGCCGTGAGGATGCCGCCAGACAGCAAAGAGATTGCCGCAGCAGCTAAAATCCCTACAAGCTGCCCTTTGCTCATTTCAGCCGTAACCGACAGGAAATTGAGAAACTGGTTTTCCATATTTAACACATCTGATGCCACAAGAGTTGCCCCGATGGACGCTAAAACCACTCCTACAATGGCAAATATCAGAATAATTTTTGAGAGTATCTGCAACACCCTCATGCCTTTTTGGATTTTCTCTAAATTGCTCATTCTTTACTTTTCCTTTCTTCGCTATTATTCTTTTCCAAAGGCTTTTCAGCAGTCTTATTCCTTACAAGCACGGCAATCGGCGTGATTACCAGATACAGAACGGTCAAAATCACAAAGAACCCTATATCCGCATCCAAAAACACATAAACGATATTAAAGCCAAAGTGCAGCAATACCGAATAGAGCAGGTTATTATGCCGTTCCAGAAAAATGTTCATCAGCACCGTAATGGATGTAATCACAACGATATTGGAAATGACATAGGGAATTGCCCTCCAGTCAGTAAACTCCGAGTCCACCACCCAAAGCAAAGTATGCCAGAAGCACCATACCAAGCCCTGGCAGACAGAGGATTTCAAAAAGCCATACTTTTTATGAAATTCCTCCCGCATAAAGCCACGCCATCCTAATTCCTCCCCTGTCGGTCCCGAAGTCAGGGAGAGGAAGATACTAAGCGGCAATGCTGTCGTTCCCAGATTGATGTAGGACAGCATTGGCTTTCCCGTCATAATGGAATAGAGAAACAACGACAACACGCTGATGCCAAAAGTAAAGGCAAAGGAGAGCAGCAACGGAAGCAGCTTTACTTTCCCAGAAAAGCACCGCTTCACAAAAGCCGTCCTTGTTTCATATGGTCTGAAATACCTCCATCCAATCAAAAGCAGATAGGTCGGCGACCATGCGTAAGGTTTCGGACAACCCACATGATGACAGGCGGCGCATGAAAGACAAGGCTTGCCGAGCCTGCTACAAAAATAATAAGCATCCAGACCAGAATATAGGAGCTGATGATATATTTCTTCAGATAATTTGTTTTCATTCCATTAGCTCCTTTCCCTGTCCGTGCTAATGACAAGCTCGCTCTTGATACCGTTCAGTTCAATGATATTCTCCGCATCGGGCGTGTCGAAGCGTTCCGTCTGCCGTCCGTCTTTCTCATAAGAGATACTTGTTCCAATCCCTTTTGTAACGGCAGTAAAAACAGTGTCCTCTGGAACATGGATTTTTGAGGTTGCCGATACTTGGTTGATTGCAATCTCCCCATTCAAAGAACGGCATACAATCTCCATATCCAGATTGCAGTTTACCTCTACTGTACCAGAAACATCCGCCAAAGCGATATACGGCGTCTTTACATCAAGCTCTATGCTGTCGCATTCCAGAGAACGGATTTCCACCGTCTCCGCATTGACCGCACATTCGATTTTCCCGACATAGGGTGATGGGATTTGGACGAAGATACTGACCGCTTCCTTTGCCGTCGTTTCGGATACGCCATTTTTTCGGTTTACATCCACATCAATCCTTTTTCGGATGTCGTCAATCTTGACCTTGAAATCATTCTGGAGCGTGGAGAAGGTATTGGATGCCAGACGGACACGGATTTTCTCGCCTTCGTAGCCTGACAACTGGAATTGCTTTGCTCCGCCAAACTTCATATCATAGCGTTTCGGCTCGTCAATATCGTACTCCGTGATACTCTCATAAAGATAATCCGTCGGTTTTTTCGCCCCTCTTTCATTAGAGAGCAGCTCGTCAATGGAAATGTCAAACAGGGCGGAGATTGCCATGATATTTTCAATGTCAGGAATACCCGCATCCGTTTCCCACTTCGTAACCGCCTGTCTGGACACGCTGAGCTTCTCTGCCAACTGTTCCTGCGACATTCCTGCCTGCTTGCGGATGGATTTTAATTTCTCTGCAAATGTCATGTTCGTGACCTCCTTATTTTGATATGCCCAGTATAGGAAAGCGTATTTTGCATTACAAGCAAGCAGGGTTTACATTTCAGTTTTTTCTGCTACTTTGCGTGGCATTTCCCCTTTTGCTATGACTTTGGTCTTCTTCTCTAAAAATACAGTTTATTTATAGACCGTCTGCCTGTCGGTAACGGATTGAAAAGTAAAGGAACAAATCTGTTCCCTTATCTTTCCTTCCTATAATTTAATCAAACTCCATAATTATCGGAAAACATCATTTCTGTCCAAATAACGGACGGATAATTTCCTCCATACTTCCTTGCTCCATATTTAGAAGCCGCTCCAAATTATAAATAAATGCTGTCATCTTCTTTTTCTTTTCTTCCTCGCTATATTCCATGAGGTCATCAAATGCTGTATAGGAATATAAAAAAGTCATTTCAGCAACTTCTTCTGGATAATCCGTCTGGCATATCCCCTGCGAAATTCCCTCCGTAATCAATGTCGCAATAAGCGGTGTGACTTCGAACAATAATTTTTCTTGTATTTTCTGGTGCATAAGGGCATTTTGCGGTTTATGTACCTGTTCCAATATCTCATGACCAAAGCTGCCGTCACTTATATTAAGAGCAAGCATCATCATCGTAAAACGCTGTAACACGGGTATCTCCGTTTGTTTCACAATTGATTTTGCTTTTTCAAGTATTTGCTCTGTCATACGGTCAATCATTGCATCCAAAATTTCTTCTTTGGATTTGAAATGATAGTAAAGCGTACCTCTTGCAATGCCGATTTCTTTCAGAATGTCATTGGTGCTTGTGGCATCATAGCCTTGTTCTCCAAACAATCTCCCTGCAACATCCAATATCTCATTTTTGCGTTCTTCCGCCTCTTTTACAATTCGCATTTTCTACACGCTCCCAAACACATCAAGACCGACAGATTGTCGGTTGTTATTCTATCATAGAGAGCGTTCGCTGTCAAGAAATAGTCACTTTTATAAAGTTTATAGCTCTTTCATCTCTGCTGATAGGCTATTAAATCTCTTGTTGTCAGAGATTTCACATTGTTCTATCAGAAACCACATCTCTGTAAAATATAAGGGCAAGATTTTCAGAGAACAGGTGGTGAGCTTATGGATAAAAGAAATAACGATTTTGACTTTGATTTCACGCCGATAGGACAGGCAATCAAGAAAGCCCGTGAAAAAACAGGTATGACACGGGAGCAGCTTGCCCGTATCGTGGATTATGACCCAAGACATCTGCAAGCGGTTGAGAACGAGGGGCAGTATCCGAGTATCGAGCTGTTCATTCAGCTTATTACGATGTTCGGGGTATCGGTGGACGAGTACATATTCCCAGAGAAAGAAGTCAAAAAGAGTTCTATCCGCAGACGCTTAGACGCTCAGCTTGACCGTCTGGACGACAGGGAGCTGTCCGTCATCGAAGCAACCGTGAACGGGCTATGTAAGGCAAAAGAGCCAGAGGAATAAAACCTCTGGTTTTTCTTTCGCCCTTTTCCTAATAGCTCGGACAACCGTAACCGAGGATTTCATAGTACCCGACGGGGTAGTTGTTCTGTCGGCAGGCATCGCCAGAGTTGCCCTCCACGGTATAGACAACGCCGTTCTCGCATTTCTCCACGATGCCCACATGGTCGGCATCGCCGTCCTGCCCGTCCTTGCTCCAGTCGAAAAAGATAATGTCGCCTGCTTTCGGCTCATAATCCTTTCCCTGCCATTGCCCGTTGCTGTTAAACCAATTCACACCGTCCGAACAAAGGGAGAATTTCGGCACGATGCCGCTTTCCAGATAACCGCATTGGTCGGCACACCATGAAACGAAGCAGGCACACCATTCTACACGCCCGTCAAAACCATACCAACTCCAATAGGGCTGTCCTCCCTTGTTGCCAAGCTGCGTCAGAGCAACCTCCACGATTGCCTGATTGCCGCCGCTTGTGAACGCCCGCCCATATGGGTAATACCGAAGCACATGGGCGGGGTACTGCGTGTCGCCGTACTTTTCCCAACCTAACCGCTGTGCCTGCATGGTAGAAAACTCTACCGCATTGGCATAGGAATACCCGCCATAGTTGCTCTTTGCCCATGAGATATAGCCATTGCCGAAGTTATAGCCCTGCAAAGCGAGCTTGATACGTTCCATGTCAATCGGGTTTTCCGCCTCTGCGGAGATAAGAGCTGCCTTTAGCTCCTGTACGCCGCACTGGATAGAATACTCTGGGTCTTGGATACCATTCGGCTCATGGGGATACCTTGTATTAAAACTGCCCTCTGCCGCCTGCATAGGGTCAAGCCCACGCCCACCGCTTTCCTGCATCATCACAGCTTTGATAAGCTCCACATATTCGGGAATGCCGTACTGCTTGGCATATTTTTGTATCAACGGCTCATAGGCTTCCACCTCCGCACTGACAGGGGTATAGGAAGTGCTTTCGCTGCCGCCGCCAAATAAAGACACGGCACACCCAAGCAGGACGACAATCAGGATAATCACGACGGCAATCCAACCGCCTGCGATTAAGGCGGAAATCAACGCCTTTGTGCCTGCGATAATCGCCTTAACCGCCGATATGGTGGCTCTGACCGCCGTTTTCGTTGCTTCGGCTGTCGCCTTTGCGGTGGCTTTCGCCGTCTGTGCCGCTTTCTGGGCGGCTTTGGCAGATGCCTTTGCCGCCGCCTGCGTCGCTTTAGCGGTCTGCTCCGTGGTCTTAATCGCCGTTTTAGAGGTCGCCTGTGCGGTTTTCACGCCGTTTTCTGCGGTCTTGATTGTGCCTTTCGCTGTGGATTTGACCGTTTTCTCCGCATTTCTGGCGGTTGTCTTAATTGTCTTTTTTCCCTGCCGCCTTGTCTTTATCAGCGGATTTTGTGTATTCTTAGGAACTTCGGGCTTCATGGCAGGAGAATCGTCCGAAGCAGGGGAACGGCCCGCTGTCCCGTTTCGGATCAGCGAGCCGTCCTGTTCTGCCATCACCTGTGCTTTTTTCTTCTCGGCGGCTTTGACCGCCCGTTTCTGCTTAAAATCCGATACCCTGTCCTTTGCCCTAACGATGTTCTCCTTCGTGGTCTGGACGGATTTCTGCCCCTGCTTATTGAATTGGTGGATGCCCTCGTCTTTGATACGGTCTGCACCGTAAGAGAGCTTATCCGCCGCATACTCGGTGGCGGAGCCTTCGTCAGCATAACAGCCCTGTTCCGCTTTTTCCTTTGTCTTGGCATAGGCAGATTTCATACGCTCCGAAGCAATGGCGGCTTTGTCTATGGTCTTTATCGTGCCTTTTATCGCATCCCTTGTCTTAATATCAGCCATAGCAAACCTCCCTTCCGTAAATTCCTGCGTTTGTTACACGATTTTTTTCGCCACAACCACAAGCCTGCCGTTCTGGGCGGAGTATTCGCAGGTGGAGAGGGTAATGAGCTTATCGCCGTACTCGGCGGTCACACCCGTATCATACAGGGCAAGCTCCTTACACTTGGCGATATAGGCGTTAAATTCCTCCTCATTCTCCGCATCCACAAAGTCATAATAGCGGTAGCCCTCCGCACTATACGCCACGGTCTTAAAGACGGCGATGATTTCATACTCGCCCTGCTCGGTCAACGTGTCAAACTGGATGGTCTTGTGTTCCTCATAGAAGCTCTTGTCCTTATAATTCTCCAATGCCCCGAACATCTTTTGCCCCTTGATGTGATGACCGTAGATAATCAGGTTGTCGCTTGTGAGGATGTCGCAGTTTTCTTGGATATACGGCACGCCCAAATCGCTGTATTCCTTTTCAAAGCTGTGCTTCAGATAGAAGTTGGGGTTGTTCTTGCTCTGCATAACGGGATAGTTGATAGCTGTCCCGTCAATGGCAATCCAGCCAACCATGTCCTCGTTCTGCAAGTACAATTCCTGATATTTGGCAAGCACATCCTCGCCCTCGCTGACGGGCGTATCTTCTGGTGTTTCTTCCTCCGCAGGAGTGTTCTCCACCACCTCCGCAAGACTGTCAAACACTTCCTCCTGCTCGTCCACCTGTGCATAGTGGGCGTAGATGTGATAGCCGCAGAAAGCCGCCGCCCCTAAAAGGGTAACGGCGGCAACGATACAGATAACAGATTGATATTTTTTCAAATTCATAGGCTTGTTTTCCTTTCTTTCATTTGCCCTGTTTTCTGGGCATAACGGTATGCCCGCAGGGTATTTCATTTTTTGAGATTACGGTTTACCGTGTATGCTCGGTCTGCTTCTTGGGCGACGGTAAATCCCTGCAATACTCGGGATACCTCACCTTGATGCCCTCCATAAAGTACGGGGCAAACTCGCAGCAGAACAATTCTTCTGGGGTGAAATACCTCTCACGCCCCTCCTCGGCATAACCGTTCCAGAGGTTAAAGGCAAGGTGGCAGACCTTGACCGTGCCGCTTGTCTGCCATCCGCCGTGCATCCCCTCTGGCTCAATGCAGTCTGTCTTAAAATCAAACATGGCATTGATGTTGTTCCTTGTTTCCTCCGCAATCCCCATCACATAGAAAAACGCCCTGTGATAACAGTCGTTTACCCTGCATTTCATCATATTTTCCAGAAAGAAATCACGGTGGGCTGCATTGCGAAACCTTATCTCTGACATAAAAATCCCTCCATTCTTAACACTCCCCAAATTTGGTTGTCATCAGCTTATACAGCTCCGTATTGCGTGGGAACTTATTAACGAACGGCACGAGGGAGCTGCCCACTTTCAAAAGCCCCTGACCTGCACCGACATTGGTGATATAGCTCATCTGCAAATCAGAGATATTAAGGAGCTTTGCAAGCTCGATACGGTCTGTGGACGCCTGATTGAGCATAATGATAAACTCGCTGTTGGCAAGCATCGTCCTCGCCGTATGGCTCTGCAACAGGTCGTCCACGTTCTGCGTAATGCCCGTACAGTACGCCCCGTACTTACGCACTCGCTTCCAGAGGGTAAAGAGGAAGTTTGCCGAGTATTCATGCTGAAAGAGCAGGTAAATCTCGTCAATGAAAATAAAGGTGTTCCTGCCTTTCGCCCTGTTCTGGGTGATGCGGTTTAGGATGCTGTCAAGCACCACAAGCATACCGATAGGCTGTAGCTGCTTGCCTAAATCCAGAATGTCATAGCAGATAAGGCGGCTGTGGGTATCCACATTGGTATGCTTGGCAAAGGTGTTGAGGGAGCCGTCCGTGAAAAGCTCGATGGCAAGGGCGATTTCCTGTGCTTCTGGCTCGTTCTGCTTTAACAGCTCCTCACGGAAGTCCTGCAAGGTGGGCGGCGTTCCCATATAGTTGCCCTGCTGATAGTAGCGGTAGACGCTCGCCGTGCATCGGTCAATGATAGATTTCTGCTTTGCCCCCAGACTTGCCCCGCCGATGAGCTGCTCGCACAAAGACAAAATAAACTCCGATTTCAGGATGACGGGGTTTGCACCGTCGCCGTAATCGGAGTTCATATCCATAGCGTTGATGTGGTTATCGCTCGTTGCCGAGATGTGGATGACCTCGCCCTGCATGGCTTTCACAAGCGGGGAATATTCTCGCTCAGGGTCTATAATAATAACATCGGCGTTGGGGTCGGTCAGAATGATGTTCGTCATTTCCTCCTTTGCCGTAAAGGATTTACCCGCACCAGACACGCCGAGGATAAAAGAATTGCCGTTCAATAGGTGGCGGCGGTTAGCGATAATCATGTTTTTGGAGATTACATTCTGCCCGTAGTACACGCCGTCCTTATGGTAGATTTCCTGCACTCTAAACGGGATAAACACTGCAAGGCTCTCCGTTGTCAGCGTCCTTAATGCGTCAATCTTCCTCACGCCAAAGGGCAGGGCTGTATTTAATCCGTCCATCTGCTGATATTTCAGCACCGCAAACTGGCACAAATGCTTTCTTGCCGTCGTCAAGAGGGCTTCCGTGTCGTTGTCAAGCTGCTCTTTGGTATCGGCGGTATGCACCATCGTCAGCACCGCAAACATCATCCTCTGGTCACGGGTCGTCAAATCGTCCAGAAACTCCTTGCTTTCCCGACGCTGCTGCTCCAAGTCGTAGGGGATGACGGCGGAAAAGTTGTTGTTCTGGTTCTGCTTCCTCTGCCAGTTCGTTATATTTGTTTCCACGCCGAGCAGACGGTTTTCCACCTCCCGCACCGCTTCGTCCGTGGGAACGGGAACGACATCCACGGAGAGCATCATGTTTCTGTTCAGCTCGCAAAGCTCCGCCACCATGCTGTCCTTGATATAGGCGGCATATTCCCGCAGGAAAATCACACGCCCGTACCTGTCGCCCATACGGAAATAGTCTTTTTCAAACTCAAAGGTGTCGGGGCAGATATAGTCCTTAAAATCGTGACCTTTTTTCATGGACTGCACCATATCAAAGGCAAAGGCGGTTTCCTCGCCCGTGCGGTAGAAGTCGTGGAAGATGCGGAGCTTGTCAGCTGCGTCAAGCTCACTGCACTTTGAGCCAAGACGGTTAAAATGGGCGATAAGGTCAGCACCAACACGGGCAAAATAATTCCGTGCTTCCTCGATATTCTTTTTGCACACCGATACGGTCACATATTTATCCTGCACGATGGAATTAGCCCCTGTCGCCTTATCAAGCAGCATCTTGTTGTATTCCTTACGGTACTTATCCAGACCGTCCTCCGCCATCGGGATTAGGATGGTCTGCTCAAAATCCGCTTTATTTAAGCGGCGGTTGTTAATCGTGATTTTTGTGGTCGCACCGCTGTCGAGGGCGTTCAAAAGCTCTGAATACTCTAAAAACATCGCTTCCTTGTCCTCACGGCTCGCCACGGCGTAATTGATGTCCTCAAACTTGAAGGTCTTGGCGTATTTGTTCTTCCCGACAAGGAAAATGCCGTCCTCCCAGATGGTTTTCATGGGGATGACCGCCTGCACTGATTTCGGAACGGCAAATTTCTCCTTGTCCTGCTTAAACAGGTTTCTAAGCGTCTTTATCATGGCTTACCTCCTTACGCTTTTTTGATTTCTTAGCTTTCTTCATTTTCTGTTTCTCTGACTTTCCCGCCTGCCGTTTCTGCTTCTTTATCGGGGCGGGCAAGCCCTTCTCCCTTGCTTCGATATTCGGCTTCAACGCTTCATAATAGAGGTTGTCTGGCAAAAATAAAATCTTCTTCGGCATCAGAAACTCCGATTTTATCCACGCCCAGACAAACTGCTCGGCGGTCATTCCGTTGTATTTCACAAAGCCCATCATGGCAAAGGGGGAAGCCCCCAGAATACACATCCAACTGAGGGTTTCCGTGCCGAACTTCGGGCGGAGCAGGAAATACAAGCCCACCGCCACGCCGCAGGCAAGGACAGAAAAAATGAACTGCCGCATCGACAGCCCGAAAAACATACTCTCCGTATAGTTGCGGATTTCCTTATTTATTTTGACTTCCAAATAGATAGCACCTCCTTTTGGACATAAAAAAACCGCCACCTGTTATCAAGTGACGATTTTGCTCGGTTTATTTTCTTGTTACCTGATAAGCCAACTGTAATCCTGCCTGCAATCCACCACATAATCGGCGTAGACTATATCGTCTACTATCTGGAAGATTATCATATAGCGTTTTTCAAACAGGATAAAACGGTAGGCGTTTCGGGGAATATATTCCCCTGTAAGCCACGAGCATCTCTGTGGCATCAGCTCCAATGAATTTGCGGTCTTTTCAAACTCGGCTGTCAACCGTTCCGCCGCCTCTGGGCTGACCTGTGCCAGAAATGCGGCATGGGAAACGAGCATCTGTGTTGCACGTTCCGATACAATCACACGGTATTTATTCTGCTGTTCCATGACCTGCTGCCTCCTTGATTGCGCTACGCATCATCGCAGCAACTTCATCAACAGAGTAACCTTTGTTCCCGCGCATCCTATCTTCCTCAACGGCAAGCAGCTCCTCACGGAGTTTTAACATCTTTTCCCGTCTGTTATAGGTTTCAATATCCATGACAACCAAATCCCCCTCGCCATTCTTGGTAAGGAAAATCGGCTCTGCGGTCTTTCTGCACATATCGGCAATCTCATTGTAATTCTGGCGGATTGCTGCGGATGGACGAATATTCATAATGACACCTCCTTGAATTGTATCGGTAGTAATATTCTACCCATATTATACCCATTCCATGCAACATAGTCAACAGCTCCGCAGAAAATTTACAATTACAAGCCCACCGCCACGCCGCAGGCAAGGACAGGAAAAATGAACTGCCGCATTGACAGCCCAAAAAACATACTCTCCGTATAGTTACGGATTTCCTTATTTATCTTGACTTCCAAACGGACACCATCCTTCCTTTACATCGCCTGTCGCTATAAAGAGAATGCTGCGTTTGGGGATATACGCAAATCCTGAAATGGCGTCCCCGATTTCAAAGATTTCGTTATCGTCAGCCTTTTCAAATTTTCCGACTAATCCCTTTTCCGCAGGCAGGTCATAGGCTTCGGAAGCCTCAATGACTTCTCCGTTCAACAAATGGATATGATAAATCTGGTAATACTCTGGCTCTTTTTGCATTTTGATTTTCCTTTCCTGATTGATGATTACAAGCCCATCATTTCCCGTACCACACGGTCTGCCATCTTGACCGCACCGACAAGGACGAGCATATTAAAAACAAGTTCCCCGATATAGCTCCATACCATCGTGACCGCCGCCGCATCGGGATTGACGACAGGCGGGGAAGCCGCAAACACGGAGAAGATGATACACGCAAGCACGATAATTGCCCCTTCAAGGCAGACGGCGGAATAGCTTTTGATAAAGCTCTTTCCGACACTCTGGCTCGGCTCTCCCGCAAAGGCGGCGAGGGGGACAGGGGCGATGGCGGTATAAAGGTAGAGCTTGAAAAATCTGCCGTACACCGACATAATCATAATGAATGAGAGTACCGTAATGAACAGACCGCCGATAAGCGTGACCGCCCATAGGGGGATGCTCTCAAAAAATCCGCAGTCCTCAACCGCCGTGACGATTTCCTGCGGCAGTACCGTCTGCTGTGCCGCACCGAAGCCTGCGGCGTTCATAATCGTGGATATGATACCCTGCACAATCTTGAAAAGAGCCATCATCAGCTCCAAACCGTAAGTTACTGCACCTTTGGCAAGGGCGAAACGGATAAACAGCTTCAACGCCTGCTCAGGACGCTTGACCTCGGCAAAGTTGCCGCAGGTACGCATCACGCCCACCACAAAGAACAGGACGAGCAGGGCAAGCCCGATAGCCTGCACCGCACCGTGTATATCCACGATGACATTCCATATCGCCCCGCCCTTAAAGGTTTCTGGGGATTGGGTAATGAGCTGCCATATCTCGGCTAACTTCTCGTTCCAAGTGTTCAAGGCGTTCTCTAAATTCTGCACTACCCAGTTATCAGACATTCGACCACCTCCTTGTTATAATCAGCTTGCGGGGCAAGCCGCAAAGCGGATCTGCCCCGTAAGCCCTGTCTTGTGTCTTTGGGTTGCTCTTTCTGTTCCTTGCAATCAGCCCGTGATAAGCGTCAAAATCTCCTTCGCAAAGGTAATCACAACGCCGCCGGCAAGCGTCAGAAATCCATTCGCCCTCTGGGAAGGGTCGTGGGATTTCAGCGACAAGCCCACCTGCACGATACCGAAGCCGAGCATAATCATACCGACAGCCCTTACCAGACCGAAGATGAAATCGGAGAGGTTGTTGACTACCTGAATGGGGTCGCTTGCGGCAAAGGCGGTCACGGAAGTCACGCTCATCAGCGTGAGGGCAAGCACCGCCACGCAGTAGCGGCGGAAGCCTTTCTCTACCTTGCCAGTCATGGGCAGCTTGGTGGTTTTCTTGTTCTCATTTTTCTTGAAAATTCGCATAGATAAATCCTCCTTATAAATTGAATAATTCTTCCAAGTCCTCCTCGGACAGAAGCTCATAGGAAGTGCTGACAGCATTTACGCTGATTGCGTCCTTTGGAATATCGCTGTCAAACACAACAGTTGCGACAGCCTGCGTCGGCTCGCCGTGAAGATAAGGCGGCTGCCCTCCGTCTGCTGTCAGTTTCACATTGGGATGCTTTAAGATGTCGTACTTAAAGTCCATCACGGGGCGTTCCCCTCGCACAAAAAGAAGTGCGTAGCGGTTGTCAAGCATACGCACCTCGTCTGGCGTTAAAAGCTCACGCCCCGAAATCTGATAGTTGGTAGAATAGTTCCCGCTCCGCCCAGAGCTTTTCCCATAAGTGTTCGTGTCGATAGTTTCCTTTCCCAGAAGCTCCGACACATACTTGTGGGTACTCTGCTCATTGCCGCCCAGATACAGGAATTCATCGCAGTTGCCCACGATGCTTTCCCACTGTTTCTCAAAGAGGGCTTTAAGCTGTGCCAAGTTCTGCAAAATAATACTGACTGACACACCTCTGGAACGCATAACGCTCAAAATCTTGTCGAAGTCATCGGGCAGCGAAACATTCGCAAATTCGTCCATGATGAAATGGCAATGGACGGGCAGGCTGCCGCCGTACTTGTGGTCGGCAAGATAAAAAAGCTGTTGAAAAAGTTGCGTGTATAGAATCGACACAAGAAAATTAAAACTTGTATCGTTATCTGGGATTAGGGCAAACAGAGCCACTTTCTTTTCGCCTAAGCTCGGCAAATCAAGCTCGTCTGTGGCGGTAAGACTTGCAAGGCTCTCCAGATTGAATTTTTCAAGCCTTGCGGCAAGGGTTATCTGGATGCTCTTTAGCGTCTTGGCAGAGCCAGAGTGATAATCCCGATAATACTTGAGTGCGATATGCTCTGGGTTTTCCATTTCCAGACGGTCAAACAGTTCATCAAGGGGGCTTACATAGCTGTCGTCGTCCTCCTTAACCTCGCCTGCACGAAGCAGCTCCATCACCATCGGGAAATTCTGTTCGTCTGGCGGGGCTTCGTATTTCAGGTAGAACACAAGGGAGAGGAGCAGCATACTCGCCGCCGTATCCCAGAACGGGTCTTGCGACTGACTTCCTTTCGGCGTGGTCGCCTTAAACAAGTTCGTTACAAGACGCTGCACATCGTTGTCGCTCCGAAGATAGACAAACGGGTTGTAGCAATGGCTCTTGTGCATGTTGATTAAATCAAGCACCCGCACCTCATAGCCTTTCTTTTCAAGCAAACCTCCCACATCCCGCACGATTTCTCCCTTTGGGTCTAAGATGACCATCGAAGTGTTGCACTGCATGGCGTTGGGCTTACAAAAGAAGCGGGTCTTGCCCGCACCAGAGCCGCCGCAGACTAAGATATTTAAGTTGCGGCGGTGCTTCCTCCCGTCCAGTCCGATACGGACATTCTGGGTTAAGAGCTTATTCTGGGTCGGGTCTTTATCTCGGTACTTTTTATTAAGCGTACCTGCGTTGCCCCATTTTGCCGAGCCGTGTTCCTCCCGTTTGCGGTAGTTCCTGCGTGTGGAGAGATAAATGCCGATGCCCATCCCGTAGGCAAGCAAAAAAATAAGGACAGTTTTCACGCTGTCCTCACATACCGTTATCTGAAACGGCTGATTGATTGCTTCGGATAAACCTCCGATTATCTCCACGATGCCGCCGTCCACATATGGGGCGGTCAGCAGGGCAAACCACACAACAGGCACAATCCCGCAGGCGGCAAGGATTAGGCTCGTCCTGTTCTCATCGTTCCTCATGGCACTTGCAGTTTACGACACGCACCTTTTTGGTCGGGGCGTGGGCTACCGTGCTTATCAGCTCGTCAACAGGGTCAGTGGGGCGTTCCTCCTGTATCTGCTGCGTCCGCAGGGTATTGAGTGCGTTCAGCACGATATTCTTATCGTACTTATCAAGGGCGATGTGGTAGCGTTCTTCTTTCATCGGCTGCACCTCCCATTAGCGTTCCTGTTCCTTCGACTTCGGCGGCTTGTTCTTCTCCATGCTCTTATACATATCGCTCTGGATTTCGCCCAAAACATCACGCATTGAGCCAAGCTCGCCTTTGAACGCCTGCGTATCCATCCCCTCATACTCTTTGGGTAGCTTGCCAAAGTTAAATCCTCTGGTGTCCACACCGTAACGGGAACTTACCATATAGGCGACGCAGAAGGATTTGAAATCGGATGCGTCACGGCTCTCATTGTATTTGAAATCGAAAACCGCCGCCGCAACCTCCTTCGATATACACACGAAAAGCTGTTCCTCTGAAAGCCCCGTCCTGACAAAGATAGTCTGCTGCGAGCTGTCATAGAAAGCGGGTACTTCCAGTTCCTCCACGGGCTGAAAATTGGCGGGGCTTGCGTCAATCATTGCCGACGCCAAATCCCGCATGGTCTTTGCTTCCTGCGGCTGCTGCCTGTCCTTTGCAGAGGTTTCGGAAACATCGTAGACCTCTTTAGCATTGTAGCCGACAGCCTTTGTACCATCATTACGGGTATATTCCTTACTCGGCTCAAGGATAACGACTTTCCGTGCGTCCTTATTCACATAGACACGGTTATTCTTCCAAGCCGATTTTTCTTTGAGCTGCGTCGCTTCGGGCATCTGCGCCGCCACCAGAATGGCGTTATTGACAGAGTAGCGGTCAAACCGCCCCTGCACATCAAGATACTGCTGAAACACACCGCCATCTGCCATCATCTTTTCGCAGGTGTTGTCAATCAGTTCATAGGCTTCCTGCCTTTGCGCCTGTTTCTGGGCAGCCCATTCCTCTTTGTTAAAGGGGCGGCTGCCGCCGCTGAATACATCATAGATACTCATTATCTTGCTCCTTTCGATTTTTTCGGTTTCTTCCGCTTCGGCGGCTGCTCATGCTCCGTCTTTCCTGCGGGCGGCTTCTTCGCCTTATCGGAAGATTTCTCCCTGCCGACAGGGGAAGCATCGGCTTCCTGTTCCTTTCGGCTCTCCCTGATTTTCCGCAGTTCTTCTTTGACCGACGGCTTTTCCGCCTTAGTCATAGTAGCCCCCTCTGCGGATTTCTTTGGCTGCTCTGAGGTAGGCTCGGACAGAGGGGATTTTTCTGTCTTTGCCACCGAGGGGTTTGGGGCGTTTTCCTCTTTCTGGACGGGCTTGCCCATGAGGGCGTCAAGCAGCTTGTCTTTTTCTGCTTTCTCCTGAACGCCGATGTCTGGCTCTGGCTGACTATCCTTGCCGTCCTTCGCCGCAGATTTCCCGTCTTTGGATTTTTCCGCTTCGGTCACGATAGATGCGGTATCCACCGAAGCAAGATGGAAGCGTTCTACAATACGGCTGATTTTGGAAGCGTCCTCGGCTCTGGCAATCACATCCACTTCCGCATTGGGGTCTTTGTTCTTACGGTCTGTGAGGACGCAGTAAAGGACGCCGTACTTTTTTGCCTCCTGCGTGAATTTCTGCAAATCGCCACGCTTGACGGTAAAGACCTTTAACTCCTTGCCAGAACGCAGCATACTCGTCAGCCTCGCCTTGCCTTTGGTTTTCTTTTCTTCTTTCAGAATGGAATACAGGAGTATGGCGATATTCTTCGCACCTGCACCTGTGATTTTGGCAGCGACTTCAAATCCCTCCAAGCTCATCCGCACGATTTGTTCCGCCGCTTCGCCGCCTGTGTTCATCTTTCCTCAGCTCCTTTCCTTGCTGTCTGTTTTCGTCTGCCCGTATCACTTTCAGTTTCTCTTTGAGGGTATCGCTGCGGGCTTCGATGCCCTCGCACAACCTGACCTCCTTCCGCAAAAATTTCATTCGCTCCGTGATTTCTGAAAGTCTTGCTTTGACCGCTTCTTTTTCTTCGCCGCCTGCCTTGCGGCTCTGGGAATAAAGCCCCTTACGCTGTTCGGTCAGCTCAGCCATTTCGGATTGCAAAGAGCTTTTATAATCACAAAGCTGCTCCGTGGTGTCGATGTGACAGCGGCAGAGCAGCCTTGTTTCCTGTGTGATGGCTTCCATCTTCATCAGGTCGTCCTTCAGGAGATAATGAAGCCGTGCATAATTGGGTTGTTTCTTTTTCGGCAGGATACCGAGCTTATAGCAGTAATGGAGATACAGCCCACGCAAGCCGCCGATTTTCTTGGCGTCTTTTAGTGAGCCTTTCAGCCGATAGACCGTGACCTGCTTGGTCAGTTTGGAAAACCTCTGGAATTTGACCGCATAAGAATTTCCCTTGATACGCTCCACAATCCTCTCATTGGTGTAATCCTCTCCGAGCTTGTAGAGCCGCTTCGGTCTTTGCCATCCTTTCCCGATAATCGTCCAGTATTTGCGGTTGGGGTCGAAGCTCACTCGGTATCCCATTTCCGCCATCTGGCGGTCAAAGTCCTTGAGGGTAAATGATTTGGAGATGGCTTCGTCCACCGCCTGCCGTGCCACATTATCCCGTGTGGGTCGCCCCTCCTTTTCCGCTTGGTAGAGAGCGTAGGGCTTTTTCTTCCCGCTTGGGTGTTCGATGACAGACAGGGCATACTCCCTGCATAGCTCATCGGAACGCTTACGGAGCAGCCGCAGATTTTTCTTGTTGTCGTGGTAGTGCTTCCCGTCTGTGAAAGAAACAGAATTGACGACAAAGTGGTTGTGCAGGCACTCCGTATTTAAGTGGGTGGCGACAATGACCTGAAACCTGCTGCCCCACATCTTCTCCGCCAGTTTTACGCCCACCTCATGGGCAACCTCTGGCGTGACCTCTCCGTGCTTAAAGCTCTGGAAGCCGTGGTAGCAGACAATCTCGCTTGTATCGTTCCACTGAAGCTTAGCAATCATCATCTCATCCCTCGCCGTGGCGGGGTCGCAGTTGACGCCCGTAACGAAAAACCGCTGCTCGGTCTTGTCCTTGTTGGTGGCGTACTCCATCACATCCACCATCGCCTGTAACTCGCCCTCGCTGTATTTCGGGTTGGCGGTCTTTTCTGGGTTTTCGGCATAGTCGATTGGGTGGTCGAGCCTGCCTTTCACATCCCATATCTCGCAGACCGCCATCAGCCCGTCTGCTTTCTGGGGAGCAGGTAGGTCTTGCTGACCTCCAGACGGAAGTCACGCCACCGCTTGGCTTCCTCACGAAGCATGGGAGCGTCCACGAAGTCAAGGGCGTTGGCTTTCGCCGCAAGCTGGTTGATACGGTTGCCGATAGCCGACAGCTCCCGCATTATCTGGTAAAACTCTGGGTCGGGCTTTTCGCAAAGGCGGTAACCCATCAGCATGGAACGTAGCAACGCCTCCTTAGACCGCCCAGATTTTGCCACAAGCTCATAGAGGTAGGCGGCTTCCTCGTCATTCAGACGGAACAGTATCTGCACATTTCTTTTTCGCATCGCAGTCCTCCTTTCTCTCGGAGAGCCTGTTAATCTGAAGCAAGCACATAAAGACAACGCCGATGACGCTGCCGAGCATCGTGCCGATGAGGAAGAATAAAAACTCACTCATTTTTTATGACTCCTTTCCTGACCGCCACGCTTGGGCGGATATTCTTTTTCGGGGTTTCAGGGGCAGCCCCCTGACAAGCGAATTTGGGCGTCCATCGGGAGATGGATAACCAAATTCAGTGCTTGGTAAGACATTGCTCAGTCCCCGTCCTCCAGACGGCATTCTCCGCACATCGGGCAGAAGTACGGACATTCCGAACAATCCTCGTGCTTCAGACACTCGTCCTCACCCTCATCGGATGGGTCAATTTCCTTTTCACCATCCCCGTCTGCTTCCGCAATATCAGCTTCGCCGCAGACAAAATCTTCATCAGAAAAGTCGATAAGGTCGGTGTCAAAGAGGATGACTTTGAGCTTCTCCGCCGCCTGTTCTGGGCTGTCGGCATAGACGGAAATGGTCTTTTCATAGTGTCCTGTGAGCGTTACTTCATACTGTTTCAATGGTTAAAATCCTCGCTTTCATTCTTAAATTTGGTGTGGTCTGGCGGTCTTTCTTAATATAAAATCTGCTGCACAATCAACGGGCATCCCTCCTTTCACAGTGGGGATTTTGCTTTGCAAGCCCCAGATAGGACATTAAAAAATCGTTGACATCCTTGCCGACTGGCGGCGGGGCGTCAACGATTTTATAGTCTTTCTGCAATAATTCTTTTAGGGCGGCGGTACAGAGCCTGCCTGTCTTGTCGTTATCCAAGTGCAGGATAACGGTCTTAATCTGCGGATTTTCACGCAGGTAAGTGGATAGGGCAATGGGAATTTTGCTCTCCGAGAGTTCCTTTTTGGGCTGATACACGCCCGACAGGGAGAGCAGGTTTACCGCCCGATAATCCTTTCCCTCGCACTTGAGGTAGGTGGCATAGGACAATAAATCAATAGCAGCTTCAAATAGATGCACCTTGTCTGTCGGCTCTCTTGCCAGAAGTCGGAACGAATACCGCTTGTCGCTGCCCGATGCATCGCCCTTAAAGGAGCTGCCAACTGTACTCCTGAGAGCCGCATACTTTGGCGTTCCGCTTTTGTCCTTGCCGACAAAAACAGCGTTGTGGTACTTCCTGCTCTCGAAAATAATGCCCTCCGCAATACACTCCTGAATGAGCGAAAAGTCAATGCCACGCCCGAACAGGTAATCCGTCACTCGGTCTGCATTACCGTTTTTCTCTGGCAGGAGCAGCACCTTTGGCTTATCTTTCTTTATGGCAGGGGGCGGTGGTTGCCACTCCGCCGTAATGCCTGTGAGAGCTTCGACAGCTTCCACAAAACTGTACTCCCTGACCTTGATGAGATAATCGAGGGCGGAAACACCGCCGATACCTCTTGACCACCAGTACCATTTGCCGTTGGAAATCTTTAAGCTGTCGTGTTCCCTCGTACAGTAGACATTGCCCGCCACACGCTTTAGGTTACTCGGCTCGTACCGTTGCAGGTAGGAAAGCAAGTCCATCTGCCGTGCCTGCTCGATGACCTCTGGGTCAAGCTGCACATAGGGTCGGTTACTTCTCATTCAATCATCATCACCTCCAGAAATAGAAAAAGCCAAGGGATTTTCCGTTAAGAAAACCTCTTGGCTATGTAAACGACGGCATCAGCTTCACGCCAACGCCGTCGTTTCTTTGGTCAGTCCGTTATAAAATTCCTGCTTTTTTCAGATAACCTACGCTGTCATAGCAGCCACGCAGGTAAACAGACTGCAATTCCATATCCGTGAGCTGATTTATAAGCTCCATTACTTTGATAAGAGCCGCACATTCTTCCTTTGTCAGCTCCGCCGCCTGCTCGCTGTCGCACACGCCTAAGATGGCGGGATATTTCCCATATAGGCTCTCAATCTTGTCCTGCAACGCTTGGTATTCCTCGTTTTCCTTACTCAGCTTTGCGATGACAGAGCTTAAATATTCGTTGAAGATATTGCTGTGGACATCTACAAAGGTTTCAAATCTGAACGCATCAGACACCGCTATCACCTCCGACATTTTCTAAATCTACACCTATTATACTGCCCACTTTTCAGCAATACAAATATGCAAACGCAGATTATCGCTCATGGCTGACACATTTTCTTTCGGACTGTTCCTCTCTCTGTTCTGGCTCGGTATCCATAACGGAAGTATCTTTTTCATCCAGATTAAGCTCGATGTTGAGGGCATTGAGCCGTTCCATCTTTTCTTTCAGCTCCTCTTCAAAGGCAAAGGGCTTTAATACTTCGGTCTTTGCGTTGGCAAGCTGCTCTAAGGTTTCCGCCTTTCTGGTCTTGGCGGCTTCCAGTCTGGCAGGGAACTTCGCAAGCTCGTTCTCTATTCGGGTCAGGTTTCCCAGAGCGTCAGAGCCTAACTCTACCTTGTGCTTTGCCGTTCCGCAAAGATTAAGGCAGTAATGCGTGTTCAAGGTATCATAATAAACCTCCATCTTAAAGCCCCGATAGCTGCCGATTTCCACGGGATTAGCAAGGGGATTTTCCTTACAGACGGCAAGGAGCATTTCGCCTGCATCCGATTTTTCCTTATAGGTCACGCCCTTTATGGTCATGGGGCAGAACTTTTCCTCGCCCTGCGGTTTATGCTGCTCGACAAGGGCGGCGTCTCTTTCATATCCTGCGATGCGTTCTTCAAACTCTTTAATGGTCTGGGGAAAGTATTTCAGTATCCTGTCCTCAAGGTCATAATGCTCGGACAGATAGCTCTGCTTCAATACTTTCAGCTTCGCCACCTGCATATCCAAGTCCATTTTTTCCTTAAATCGCTCGTCGCCTGTGGCAAGCATCTTGACCTCCGCAAAGGAGAGAGCCACTTCGTCTACGTCCTCGGCGGAACGTACGGGGCTTTTGCTCGTCATTATCTGGCTGATAAATTTCTGCTTGCTCTCCACCAACTGATAGAGGTATGCGTCAAAGGTCTGCTCCGTCACATAGCGGTAAACCTCCACCTCTGGGAACATATTCCCTTGCCTTTCCAGACGACCTTGGCGTTGTTCCAAATCCGAAGGTCGCCACGGGCAATCGAGGTTGTGGATGGCAATGAGCCTGTCCTGCACATTTGTACCTGCCCCCATTTTCTGAGTAGAGCCTAAGAGGATACGCACCTCGCCGCTTCGTACCTTTGCGAAAAGCTCTTTTTTCTGTGCGTCGGTATTCGCTTCGTGGATAAACCGCACCTGTTCGGCGGGAACGCCACGGGCAATGAGCTTCTCCCGTATATCGTCATAGACATTGAAAGTGCCGTCATTCTTCGGGGTGGAAAGGTCGCAGAAAATGAGCTGTGCCGCCTTTGTGTCGGCGTGTTCCTCCCAGATATGATACACATTTTCGATGCAGGCATTGACCTTGCTGTCTGGGTCGTCTGGCAGCATCGGGTCTATCATCCTCTGGTCGAGGGCAAGTTTCCGTCCGTCGTTGGTTACTTTAAGCATATTGTCAACCTGCGGTTCGACAAGCCTTGCCCTTATTTTCTCTGCCCGCTTCGCAAGGAAAGCTACCATTTCACTCTGGATTTCGCTCGGCTTGGTCTTGATGTTGTGGTAATTGACTTTCGGAACGGGGAGTTTCAGCATATCGGCGGTCTGAATATCCGCCACCTCCCGAAACATCTGCATCAGCTCTGGCAGGTTATGGAACTTGGCAAACCTCGTCTTGGCTCGGTAATTCGTGCCTTCGGGAACGAGTTTGTCAAGATGATTTTTGTAAGTTTTCTAAATTCAAATATTTATCCGCTGAAAAATCTCCCAACATCTCGTGTCTGCATATTTCTTGAAACACCGTATTCAAAGGCTTCTTCGCACTTTCCGATTGCTTCACATTTACAATAAAAGTTGTTTTGCCTATTCGTGTTGTATAAGATAAAGTATTCTCTTTCATATAATCATTTTCTCCTTTTCATAAATTGATTGTGGGGCATTCCGTTTGGAACACCCCACAAATACAGCCTGTTTCATCGGAACATATCAAGAAGTCATTAAGTCGTGAGTATAATGGAAAAGGTTATCTTTCCATACCTCGCTTGCTCTTTCGTGCCTTGATACGCTCCTGTCTTTCTTTTTCCCTTGCTTCTTTTTCGGCTCGTTCCTGTGCTTCCTTAAAAGAAAAAAGTTGCTTCACTTTTTCGGTAAAAAGTTTGGCAACTTCGGGGAAATGTTCCAACGCTTCAAGAAAAGGTCTGCACTTTTCTTTCAGTTCGTTGTATTTGGTTTTCATTCGTTCCAATGCGTTTGCACTGTCCATATACTTCTGTCGGTAAAAATTTGCACTCTGCTCAAATTTTTTGATTTCCGCACGACTGGTAATACCCTCTTTGGCAAGGGCTGTCAGTTGAGAATAATCCTCTTTAGAGATTGCCATTTTACCTGTGATTGTTTTCTGCCCCATACTGTCAATCTCGTTTAATGTTTTGGAAACATTACGGGCAGGCTCATACTTGACTTGTTCCTTTTGAATACGCTTCTGCAACTTCTCCAATCGTTCTTTATCCTGCTTGATTTGATATTGCAGGGAAGTTAAATGCTCCGCTGTACTTCCGTATTCGCCACGCTGAAAGCCCTTGAACCCTTGTTCCGTCATATAGTGAAACAATTCATCTTGCAGTATGCTGTACGAAGCTCGAAACATCGGCTTGCCGTTCTTCCTAAGAAGCGGATTTCCTTTTTCATCGGTCAGCGGAATATCCGATTTCCATTTCTTTGAATGGCTAATCTGATTAACCACTTCCTTGACTGTTCCTCGCAGTTTTTCGTCTTTGCAACGCTTACTCCATAGGATTTCTTTCTCCACCACTGGCAGAACCATAGCGTGAAGATGATAGTGGTAAACCTCTTTTCCCAGTTCTTCGCTTGCGGCTACATTGATTTCATCAGCGTGCATTACCGCCGATATAACATTGTCCGCACCGAATTTTTCTTCGATGAAATGATAGGCTTCTTCATAAAACTGCTTTGCGTATTCATAACCACCGTTACGCTCGAAGTACATCGTGTTCACATCAATCACAATCTCATTGAAAAGGGTAGCGTCTTTCCTTAACCCACGAAGCGACACCTGCCCGTCTGTTTCCATCTGCTTTAACTGCTCCATATAGGTCGGGGCAGTCGGCTTTTTGAAATGCACATTAAAGGGTATTCGTTCCACAATTACATTCATATTTTCATAGGTTTCATTCTTGCGTTCGTTGTGCCTTTCCGCCTTGCTCACATCAGAAGCGGTGTACTGTTTTACCCTTGCACAACTCATATCCGCCTTGTCGATTTTTGCCATTTTGCTCTCCTTTCCAGACAGGGCGAAGCCATTACACAACATTCTTTGAATGTGTGTAACCCACTATGACACTTTCAGACTTCGTCTGCAAAGATGTCGTGGGCAAGGGAGTTCCCCCTTGACCTCCTTTAGATACCTCAATCATAAAAACAGACTGTCCCGCCATCAGACAGCCTGCTTTTATTCTCTCGGTATATCGCCCATCGGCAAAGACCAGTACCACAGAAAGCCTCGTTTTCGTGAGATAACGCCTGCTTTCTTCTTTGCCTTTTTGATGGTCGATTTCTTGAACCCTGCGGCTTCAAGTCTTTCTTCGCAATCCGAAGAAAGCATTTCTCCGTCTTTCAGCATTTCTAAAAGAAATTCTTTCGCCTTGATTTCCTTGTCGTTCGGTCTGCCCATTTTAGGGGCAAGGGACTGGAACGCTTCTTCTGCTGTCATTTCCATTTCAGAAATAAAGTCCACTCCCTTTTCTGCAACCTCAAAGAGAATTGCAGAGCCTGTCGGGGCAAGGTTGGATTTCACTTGAACCATATATCTTGCCGCCGGTGCTTCTTTGTTCGGTGTGCGTGTGATTGCAAGAATACTTCTTGCAGCACCCGCAATATCAATAGAACCGTTGGTACGATAAAGAGGGTTGGTATCTCTCATCTTGTTCATATGAGCGATAATCACGATGGCACAGCCTGTATTTTTTGCAACTGCAATCAAGTGATTAAACTCTGCCCTTGTTTCGTTGGCATTGTTCATTGAACAGTTCTCTCCGATATAGGAACTCATCGGGTCAAGAATTAAAAGTTTTGCGTGATACCTTTCGATTGCTTCAGCAATACGGTTATCTCCAAAGGATAAAGATTTTTCATCTTCTTTGATGAAGATAAGATTTTCTCCGTTCCCACCGGCAGAGTTAAAACGGGGGACTACCGTATCGTCTGCATCATCTTCCGTTGTCTGATAGATGACTGTCATAGGCTCTGTTTCTTCTTCGGTAAAGGGGAGAGGTTCTCCCTTTGAGAGCAGGGCGGCTATGGAAAGCATTAACTTGCTTTTCCCATCGCCAGGATCGCCCTGCAAAAGCGTAACCTTGCCGAACGGAATATACGGATACCACAGCCATTTCACTTCTTTCGGTTCAATCTCACTTGCCTTGATAATTTCAAGCGGTACATTTACATTCATCTCATTTTCCATTTTCATCATTGTTCTTCGTTCTCCTTTTCGATAAATACTTCGGGCAGAGCACCACGATACAGCGGAAACTCTGCTTACAGTCATTACTGCATTTTCTGCAAAGTTCGTTGTAGGTAATGCGATTTCTTTCATTCAGAAACAATGCCCACTCTTGTTTCCGTTTCTTACTCATTCTCGGCATATCAATCCTCCTTTCCGCCTGAAAACAAAAAACCACAGGGAAGATACTTACTGCCTTGTTTCTGTCATTTCTCGGGGCGAAAATCGGGCAAAATTGCCTTTCTAAGCCTTTCAAAAAATCACACAAGGTATTTGTACTAACCTGTGGTTATGTATAAAATTGTAGGGTTTGGGGTAACAAAAAACACCGTATTTCTACGATGTTTTTCGTACTTCAACTATTGTTGTTTCACCAAACTAATCTTTATCTTGTCCACGACACTTTAACGCTTTAATTAAAAGATATTTCGACATCATTTAATAATTGTATTTATAGCGGACTGCACTGCTTTATATCTTCCTTCATCTGATAATGATGCCAAGCAGGTAATCAAATATTCCTTGCCATCTTTTTTATAAAGAACAACAATATTATAGGAAGATGCCATAGTTCCTGTTTTTATTCCTTTTACATTTTCATTATAGTACGGTGACTTTTTATCTAAAAACTTATTGGTATTTTTCCAAGTAAATTCACCTTGTGGAGTTTGAATTGAGAAAGTGCTTTTCCCTACACATTCTTTAACAAAATCATAATTATAAAGCTTCAAGGCTACACGATTAATATCATCCAAATGTGTATCGGCTGACATAGCTGCCCCGCTCGGATCATTATACAAATTTGTTTTAGAATAGCCTTCTTCAATTAAATACTCACTTAGCTCTGTCATAAAATAATTTATATATTCCGTTGCTGTATAGCCCTCTCCTAATTCATTTTTAGCAATATAATATGCCAACGAATAGGCAGCATCGTTTCCCGAAGGAACAAGCATAGCTTCCATTATTTCTTTTACTGTGTACTTCCCAACTTTTAGATTTGCTAAAGATGACCCAGCCGGCACAAGATCCAATACCTCTTGATTTACTTCAATAACATCTTCCAAGTTAACTTTTGTCAAAGCATAGTCAATGACAAATAGTTTTGCCAAACTTGCTACTGTGGGCAATTGGCTATCTCCCTCGTAAAATAAATATTCACCCTGTTCAATATCATAAACAGAAAACGAAAGAGCGTCCTGAGGAATGTTAAGCTCATTTGTACTCAGTTGAAAATCGATTTTTTTATACACATCCTTAAAAAAATCAAAACGATAAATCCCTGTTTTATATAATCCAACTACTGCTACAAACGCTATAAGCAAGACTGTTGTAAAAACCATTATTATCTTTATCTTTTTGTATTTTCTATTCTTCTTCATACTCTCACCTACAAATTCATTTCGTTATTCCTAATAAAATACAACCTTCCATTAAACATTATAACAAAAGTCATCATTTTTTTCAATACTTCAAACTACTTCGACTACACTCACAACTTAATGACTTCTTGAATACTTCCCGAAAAAGAAAACTGCCATCAATTAAGACAGCAGTTCCTTTTCGGCTGGTATGCTATTAGGAATACACAATATCGTTCAATACAATCTCATCTGCACAGGCTCGGATATTATTCATCAATCCGACCCATCTCATCATATCCTCCGCTTTCAGTTGTTCCGTCACACCTTGTTTTCTTGCCATTTCCTTTATCAGATACTCCGCCATATTACACGCCGAAGTATCAATTTCAGCAAGGTGTTCATATAACTTTCCGCTTGTAAGCAGATTGAAATATAAGACTTTCTTGTGTTCCCTTAAATATTTTTCCCTCGTTCTTCCGTATTTTATGAGCGTAGACGGTTCTTCGTTTTCTATCGTCAAGCAGGGATAGTAATAATCTCCGATGAGTTCGTACTGGATACCAGTTCTTTCGTCTGTAATAAATCTTTGCATTCTGATTTCTCCTTTTGCTTCTTGTGATAAAATTCCAAAGATTTCTCGTTGTGGTTTTGCTTTTGACATTCCTCGGAACAGAATTTCTGCTGACTGTGTGTAGGCCAGTAGGTACTGCCACACACAGCACAGACACGCTGACGATAATAATGATTTCCTCTTTCTGCTTCTCTGTCGGCTTTCTTTTGGTCCTGCCTTGCCTGATAGCAGCAATCCTTTGAACAGAATATCTGTCGGTTACTTGTAGGCACAAACTCTTTTTGACAGTGAGGGCATATCTTTGTCTTGACGATTTCTCCACCGGTTTCAGCGAGTTTTTTCGCCTTTCGCTTCTCTCGGTAGGCTATTTCACGCTCACGCTGTTTTGCCAAGCGTTCCATCTCGATCTGTTCTTCCTGTGCCTTTATTTCAGCAAGTTCTTCTTCTGTATAGGCAATATCGACCCGCCCGACATAGTTGAAGTAAATATCAACCTTTTGTGTCCTTGCTTTTCCCACACCCTCTGCTTCATATACCACAATCTTGTCAATGAGTTCAGCAAACATCAAATCGGAAATTTCTGTCGGCTCTTTGCACTTGCGAATTAAAGAAATGAAATGCTTAATATCAACAGCATTTACTTTTTCTTCGGCAAGTTCCTTTTCCATTACTTCAATCTTCGTTTCCAGTTCAGCCTGCTCGTCATCGTACTGCTTCATCAGTTGCTTGTACTGTCTTTCGGGCAGTAAACCCGAAACAAGATTTTCATACAAACCACGAATGAGTTTGGAAAGCTCATCGTATCGCTTCTGAAAACGGAGCAATTCCGATTTATTCTGCTTTGGCTTTTCTGTCTGCTTTTCATTCCATAAGGCTTGAAGTTCTTTTGCAAAGGCTTCTTCGTCATTCAGAACAAATCTTGATAATCGTTTTACAGCCGATAATATCAAGGTTTCAACATTATCAGCACTAATTGAATGGGCAGAGCAGGAGTTTACTTTGCTTGCATACCCACCGCAACGGTAAGAATACTGCACCGAACGGTCTTTTTTACTGTAATGCGTTTGCAGGGTCATTCTTCTTCCACAATCTGCACAGTACAGATAACCGCTTAAACGGTTGCTATGCGTACCTTTTGTGGCTGTTCTGTTTGCTCGTTTCTTTCGCTTCTGAACGCTGTCCCAAAGTTCCTGCGTGATGATAGGCTCGTGCGTATTATAAAATACATACTGTTCATCTTCATCGGTATTCTTCCTTTTGTGCAGTTTGAAATTCGTACTGACCGATTTACGCAAAACGGTATGACCGAGATATTCCTGTCTGCTTAAAATCCCTCTTATGGTTGACATTCCCCAAAGATACGGGTCTGTAAACTTTATTCCATTATACTGTTCGGGGTGATATTCCCTTGCGTGTGCCGCCGGAATTAAAACCTTTTCTTCGGTAAGCAATTCAGCGATTGCTCTCGGACTTTTTCCCTCGTTGGCAAGCAGAAAGATACGCTTTACTACCTCAGAAGCCACAGGGTCAACGACAAGCGTTTGTTTGTCGGTTGCTAATCGGTTATATCCATAAGGGATTGAACCACTGCAACGCTTCCCGTCTTTCATACGGGCGTCAAACACAGCCTTGATTTTATTGCTTGTGTCTTTGGCGTACCATTCGTTCATTATATTCAAAAATGGGGCAAAGTCATTATCAGAAGCATTATTACTGTCAATGCTGTTGTTTATTGCAAGAAAACGGACATCTTTCTGTGGGAACAGAACTTCCGTATAAAAGCCGACTTGCAGATAGTTTCGTCCTAATCGGCTCATATCCTTAACAATAATCGTTGCGACATTTCCTGCTTCTACTTCCTTAATCAACTCCTGAAAACTCGGACGATTGAAATTCACACCCGAAAAACCATCGTCAGTAAAATGGCGGATATTCTCAAAACCATTCCTACGGGCATAATCTTCGAGGTATTTTTTCTGATTGGTAATGGAATTACTCTCGCCATTCAGGTCATCATCTCTTGATAATCTCTCATAAAGTGCTGTAATCTTTGAAGTCCTTGACATTCTCTTAACCTCCTTCCTTATGTATTTTCAATTTAGGACAGTTAACTTTATCGTCCTATTAAAGCATAGCCCTCAGGTGCTAATTCCAGAGCCGTAACCGTTTCGCCAAAGGTGGACGCCCAGCTGTCAAAATGCTGCAAACCGTTCCTCGCAAGGGCGTCATACTGCAAATACCTCTGGACGGAGTACATCTCCACCATTGAGTTACTGATAGGCGTACCCGTTGCAAAAATCGTGCCACGGCTGCCCGTGATTTCGTCCAGATAGCGGCATTTCATAAAGAGGTCGCTCGATTTCTGTGCTTCGGTCTGGGCGATGCCGCCCACATTCCGCATCTTCGTATAAAGATACAAATTCTTATAAAAATGGCTCTCGTCAATGAAAAGCCTGTCAACGCCGAGCTGCTCAAAGTCAATGACCGTATCCTTCCGCTTGGTATCGTTGAGTTTTTTGAGCTTGGCTTCGATGCCTTTCCTCGTTTTCATAAGCTGCTTGACCGTGAACTGCTCGCCGTGGGATTTCTGCACCTCGTCAATGCCCATCTCTATATCGTCAAGCTGTTTCTGGAGCTGCTCACGCTGCCGTTCCACGCTCATCTGGATTTTCTCAAACTGGGAGTGCCCGATAATGACCGCATCGTAATCGCCTGTGGCAATCCTGCCGCAGAACTTTTTTCGGTTGGAGATTTCAAAATCCTGCTTGGTAGTCACAAGGATATTGGCACTTGGATAGAGCCGCAGGTACTCGGAAGCCCATTGCCCCACAAGGTGGTTGGGTACGACAAACATGGATTTCTGGCACAAGCCTAACCGCTTGCTCTCCTGTGCGGCAGCGACCATTTCAAAGGTCTTGCCTGCCCCTACCTTGTGGGCAAGGAGCGTATTGCCGCCATAAAGGATATGGGCGATAGCATTGACTTGGTGCGGTCTTAGCGTAATCTCTGGGGAAATGCCGCCGAAAGTGATATGACGCCCGTCATACTCACGGGGTCGCTTGCTGTTAAAGGTGTCATTGTAGTACCGCACAAGTCGGTTTCGCCGTTCTGGGTCTTTCCAAATCCAATCTTGGAACGCCTGCTTGATGACCTCCTGTTTCGCCTGTGCCGCCATCGTTTCTTTCTGGTTGAATACGGCTTTTTTGTTGCCGTCCTCATAAATATAATCAAAGATACGGGTATCCTTTAGGTTTAAGGTGTCCTCAATAATACGGTAGGCGGAAGCCCTCTTTGTACCGTAGATGCTTTCCGCCTTGACATTTCCAAAATCGGAACTCTTATTCTCAATAAACCAGTCGCCGTTGTACGGGGTGTATCGCACTCGGATACGCCCTGCGGCATGGCTTGACGGCGTTAGAAGCTCCATGACAAACCGCTGTATATCGGTTTCTGGTATCCAAGTCGTACCCAGACGGACGGAGATTTCCGCCGCACTCAAATCCTTCGGGATGACCTGCTTTAGAGCTTCCACATTTAAGGTAAGGGCAGGGTCGAACTTCGCCGCTATCTCCGCCACTTTCAGCTTTTCCCGCACATCGCCCGACAGATATTCGTCTGCCGTCACATATTTTGCAGGCTCAGTATTTGGCACACGGAAGATGACGCCCCTTAATTCCTCTGCGATTTCCTCCTGCGGCTTACCTGTGAGCTGTGCCATATAATCAAGGTCAACACGGGCTTTTTCTCCGATAGATAATGCCAACGCTTCGCTCGCCGTTTCCACGGAAGTGATTGCCCTGTGGGGCTTTATCGTCCGTTTGGAGAACATATCCGCCTTGCGTTTGAAGTTCCCCTCATCATCAAGCACTTCGAGGGAGCATAAAAGGAAGTAGCTTTCATCGGCGGCAAAGGCAAGGTAATTCCCTCGGTTGTTGATAAGCCCGTACTTTGCGGTAAAGGCATCGTACAGGCGATTTAGGTTTTCCTGCTCCGTGCGTATCAGCTCATCGGGGCAGTCGTTGGTCTGGTAATCAATCAGCTTCCTCACGCAATCCCTGATTTCAAGCAGCCCTTTCACACGGTTTGCCGCCGTCATGGACAGCTTGGCGGGGGTCATGCGGTCATTCTCACGGAAGTAAACCTGACCGCCCACAAGGGTATAAGAGAAGTTCCGCACATCGGGGTCGGCGGGGATGGAGTTGTCCTGCTCATCGGAGATTTCGTCAATCTCGGCTTCATAATCGGGTATCTCGCCGTCTATCCTCTGCATCGCTTCATGGAGAAGCTCGGAAAGGGGTCTGTCCTTATCTGCTTTGCAGGCAGCTTCCAACTTCCCGAAGCGGGTACTTTCGTTTACCATCCGTCCAAGCACCATTTCGGGATGCTCTACAAAGTAGCTGTTCATCGTGACGCCGTTCTCGTCCGTGTCAAGGTAAATCCAGTCTGGCTCGACATCTATCACTCGGTCACGCTTCTGCAAAATCAGAATATCACTCGTGACCTCCGTGCCTGCGTTGGCTCGGAAAGTGTTGTCGGGAAGCCTGACCGCCCCTAAAAGCTCGGCTCTTTGGGCGATATATTTCCGCACTTCGGGGCTTGCCTTATCCATCGTTCCTTTGGAAGTGACGAACATCACAACGCCGCCCGTGCGTACCTTATCCAGAGCCTTTGCGAAAAAGTAATCGTGAATGAGGAATTTCTGGGCGTTGTAGCGGCTGTCGTCCACCTTAAACTCGCCAAACGGCACATTGCCAAGCACCACATCAAAATGGTTGTCGGGCAGCTTCGTGTCCTCAAATCCCTCTATGGCGATGTTCGCTTTCTGGTAGAGCTGCCTTGCAATCCCTCCCGTCAATGGGTCGATTTCCACGCCGTGTAGCTTCGAGCCTGCCATTGCTTCAGGGAGAAGCCCGAAGAAATTGCCTGTGCCGCAGGACGGCTCCAAGATGCTGCCCTGCGTAAAGCCCAGACGGTCAAGGGCTTCGTACATCGCCTTAATGACAACGGGCGGCGTATAGAACGCCGTCAGGGTAGACTCTTTCGCCGCACGGTATTCCTCTGGGGAGAGGCTTGCGTACAGCTCCGTAAATTCATTTGCCCACGCTGCGTTGTTCTCGTCAAACGCCATTGACAGACCGCCCCAACCGACATACTTTGAGAGGGTTTCCTGTTCTTCGGGCGTGGCAAGGCGGTTTTCAAGCTGAAGCTCATGCAGAAGGTTGACCGCAGCCATGTTGCCTCTGAATTTTTCTTTTGCACCGCCAACGCCAAGTGCATCATCGGTAATGCGGTAGTTGCGGCGGTCAGCAGAGAGGGCGGGCGTGTCTGCTTTTCCTTTTTCGGGCTGTATTTCTGGCTCGCCAGTCCGTATCGTCTGGATGACAATATCATAGGGCAGACCGTTTTCCACGGCAGGGTATTCCGCCACGGTTTCGGTTATCGGCTCTGAGGGAGCGTCTGTTTTTTCTTCGGACGGTAATTCTGGCTGCTGTTCCAAGAGCCTGCGGATATAGCCGATTTTCTCCACTCGGTTAATCGGGAAGCCGACATTGTTCTGAAAAGTAATATCCCGCAGGGAAACATCGCCGCCGATTTCGCTGATACTCTCAATAAGGTAGCTGCGGTTGTCAATCGTGAGCTTCCTTCCGATAAGGTCGGCGTTGTCCTGCCTTGTGGCTTCACGCTCGGCTTCTTTTTCCGCAACGGCTTTCCTGACTGCCAAAAGCCCTGCTTCGGCTTCCACCTCGGTTGGATAAGTCAGCACCTTGCCGTAATCATCGGCATAATATTCGTCATAGATGTTATCCCAGATGGCAAAGGCATCTTCGGGGTCGGCAAAAGCGTCCGAGGTCATAATAACTTCAAAGCGTTCCTCTGGCGGCTCGGCTTCCTGCTCGGCGGCTTCTTTTTCGTCAGGTACAAACCACTCATTCTCAAAGGACATAATCTCTGCAAGGAGCTTCTCGTCCTCTGGGGTCAGCTCGGTATGCTGCATAAGAAATGGTATGAACACATCACGCCCGAAACGCAGGCTTTCCATCTTTTCCTGATAGAAGTCCTCGCCCTGTCGTTTCCATTCTGCGATATAAGGGCAGTTCGGGGAAAAGCAGTAATCATAATAATTCCTGATATGGGCAATCAAATCGCCCTCGCCGTCGCCTATATCAAACCGCCCCTCGTAGGTGTGTTCCTCGCCGCCGATGACCGCCGTAATGGTAAAATCGGTCTTATGATACCAACCGACATGATTATCCTCGTTTTCCCGTTCCCGATGCTGTTTCTCGTCCAGAACGCCAAGAAGCCTGTTTCCAAGAGCGAAGCTCAAATCCGTGTAGCGGTCATTAAGCTCCCTGTCATAAAAGGCAGGGTGTTCAGAGAAGCCAATGGAGAGCGTGACGCCATCTGCCCGTTTTTCGGGTGGTATCTCTGTTTTCTGGATTTCGGTAACGATGACCTTTAAGTGGTCGTTGGCAGGATTTTCCCTTAACCTTTCCTCAAAGTCTGTCCTGCTGTATTCCTTGCCGAACAGGGGAAACTCTACATTTCGCAGGGATACGGCGTTTTCATTAAAAGCGGAGATTTCGTATTTATCCGCCCCGATATACACCACATCATCCTCGTGAAAAAGGTAATGGATAGGGTGCAGTTCCATAAGCTCCTGCGAAAAACGCCACGCATTGCTGCGGCTGTAAACATCGCTTGTTTTGTCCTGTATGGATTTCAGGAAGTCTGCAAGCTGCTGTACGGCGGCAGGGTCTGCAAGCTCCGTTTCCATCTGCTCTGCGGTCATATCGGCAAAATCAGTACGCCCAACCTCGGAAAGCAAGCCTTTCTCATAGCCGTCCAAGTCACGGATAAAATCAGAGAGCCGCAGGGAGAGAGTATCCCGCTTGTCGGCAGGCTGCATCTCCCTGTGGGCTTCGATAAACCTCTGGCGTGATAACTTCCTCTGCGTGTCGATTTCATACTGCGGGGCAGAGATGCCCTCCAGAAAATCAGCATAATGGTCTTTCTCTTTGGCGTTCAGATAGCGGTCATTCTTAATCAGCTCCCGCAGGCGTTTTTCTACCTTAGACCAGCTAAGCCGCAGGTCTGGATTGGTATATGAGCCATGCTTTTCAATACCGATGCCTTTCCCATCGTGCCATTCGCCGCCCCTTGTGCCGTCTGGATAGTCGTGCGTACCTCCGCCTGTTCCGTATTCGTTTTTGAGGAAAGCGATATTGCTTTTGCTGTCCTCATTCTTCTGAAATTGTCGGTAGATACGGTATTTTCCGTCCTGAAAACCGCTTCTCCTTGTAAGGACGGAGTCAATATCCTCCTGAGAAACGGCAAAAGCAGAGGATTTTTCGTCCTCTGCTTGCGTCATCATTTCTATCTGTTCTTCTACGGTTGGGAGATTGGCGGCAACTTCCTCCTCATTGGCAACGCTTTCCGTAGAAAGCTCATTGTCGGTTAGTTGTAAATCAGTTCGCTGAGGATTACTTCCTCCGCTTGGCTGCGGATGTTGTTCATAAGCCCCAACCACTGCATCGGAGCTTTCTCCTTCAGCTCCTCCGTCACGCCCTGCTCGGATGCGAGCTGCTTCGCCAGAAACTCCAACCTCTGTAACGCCGCCTGCTCCGTCTGATGCAGGTAGCTGTTCAGCCCGCCCGTCGCCAAGAGGTTGAGGTAAGTTACCCGTTTGTGCTTCTCCAGATAATCCCTGTGCATCATAGCGTACCTGCCAAGCGGAAGTTCTGGCTCTGTCGGTAATGTGAGGTCGGGAATAAGGTAATCCCCCTGTTTGGTGTAAGTGATTTCGCTCATTGTATTCGCTCCTTTCGGGTTGTGTCCTGCCTATATCATACGGATTTGCCTGCGGCTGTGCAAAGGTGCGGTTTTGTGCTTTCTCCGCCATTTGCACATTTCGGATGGAGAGGGAGATTTCCCTTAGAGCCTTCTCCGCAATGTCGCTTGTGGCAATGCCGATGGCGTTCAAGGTCTGCGGCGTATTAAAATTCGTTATATCCGCAAAATCCTCACGCTCAAAATATTCCCCCGTATCTATCCCGCATCGGCTCATCAGCATATACGCCACGCTGTTTACGGCAAGCCCTTTGTAGATTACTTCGATATTATAATCGTCAAGCTCCTCCAAAAAACTGTCCTTTACATAGCCTTTAAGCTGTGCGGTATAGTCCTGTAGGTTATCCTCCACGGCGTTTCTCGCCGTTTCCATCAGCACCTCGGCAAGCCTGCCGCTTTCCACCTCGCCAAACCTGTCGGAGAGCCTTTCGGTAACTGCCTGCTCGTATCGCTCATCCATCTGCCATATCGGGACGGGGCGGCTGCCGTAATAGCCTTCGTGGGTATCCGATACATCAAAATAGTATTTGAGGGTGTTCCTGCGTCCTTTCGTGTCAAAGACGGCAATGCCCCTGCTGTCCTTGTTTACCCAACGCTTAAACTGTTTATTCCAAGTTTCCATCTTCGCCACGGCGATAGCGTCGGGGCGTTGGGCGAAGATAAGGAGCTGCTCGTCAAAGCGGCACTTATAGTTGCGGCAGGCAGAGGACAAAAAGTTTTGCCACGCCTGCGGGTTTCGTGTGACCGTCTTGCCTGTACGCCGATACAGCTCCGTGATTAGCTGATATTTCGCAGCCATGTGTGATGCACCTCCTTTTTCCTGTGCCTGCCCATATCTTTAAGCAGGCGTAAAACTGATTTGGTTTCGTTCCATGCGTTCCGCAAAGTCCGTAAGGGCGTAGGAAACGCCGTCAATCTCTGCGTGGTCTTTATCCTGATAACGGCAGATTGCATAGTTTTCATCGCCATTTCCATAAGCGAGCTTTATCATGCCGCCGTCTGGAATGGTAAACAGGGCGTTGCCCTGACTATCGGTAAAACAGATGTTATTCTCCCTTTTCACGCTGCACCTCCGCCAGAAAAGAAACGACCTTGTTCGCTTTAATGCTCTTTTGCAGGTCGTTGATAAGGGCAATCTCCGCCACCGTAATGCCCTGCATGGAGAGAATGTCGTCCATCGTCATAGCGGCGATAGATTTTTCATCGGTAAAGCCTGCGTCCAAAACCTTATTGATGACCTTGACCGCTTTCTGGTTGACTGCCATATCAAAAATCCTCCTTATCGTTCATGGTCTTTGTGCTTCGGCTGTAAAGAGGGCAGCCTGCCGCCGTTCATCTCTTTGACCTGTTGGACATATTCCTTTTCCTTGTCCTCGAAAATCTCATAGAAGAAATCGGCAAAGCCCTCGCCGTCCTTTCTCTCTGGTACATCGTCAATACAATCGCACCATTGGCGGCAGGCTTCCTCCAGTACCATGTCAAAAACCGCTTTCTTTTCCCTGCTTTTCGCTATATCCTGAATATCCATTGTCACATCTCTCCTTATCGTTCATAATCTTTGTGCTTCGCCGCTTTCTGGGGCGGCTCTGTCGGCTTTGGCTCATAGGTCGCCCCGTTTTTCTCCATACGCTCGGCAAACTCGCAGATATGGTAGAGGTTGTTGCCGATTTCCGTATGATACTCATCAATGAAGCGGCAGGAATACTCCATCTTTTCTTTCCATGCGGTAGTAACGATGATTTTGCCGCCGTCTGGGATGCGGAACAGCTCTTTATAATGCGGGTCGATAAAACGGATGCCCTGCTCGGCTCTGCCGATATGCCTGTCAAGCCATTCCTTCACATAGCAGTAACAGTAGAAGTTATAATCGCCCCTTGTAGGGTTGCATCGAAACAGGAAAGCGTGTTTTTCCGTATCAGCTCGAAAACCGTACTCCACGCAGTAGCTCCCCTGAAAAGCACTCACGGGATAACGCCTTGCAAACGCCCGCATATCATAGCGGTTGTGCAAAAGCCCTTTGTCCTCCCGCAATTCATTGATAACCTCGTCAAGTCCTGCCTTAAATTCATCCGTTTTCCATTGCTCTCTGGTATCAAACCAAGTGGTATAAAAGCCATATCCAGAGTCGGCAAAATCGCCACGCAGATGCCCAATGTTGCCCGTCTGCCCCTCAAGCTGCATACTCTGGGAATAGGTGTATTTCTGTTCTTCGGGCAGTAAAGGTCGTATCTCCATCAGCTTTCCTCCTGTCTTTTTTGCTTTTTCTCTCTCTGCTCATCCAAAATCTTTCGGATACACACATCGCAGAAAATAACATGACCGCACTTATATCGGGGATAAGGGCAGGTCATACAGTCATATTTCTTATTCTCTTTATCGCTCACGGTCATCACCGCTTTTCTGCTTCGGGGCAGGGGGATTGTTATAAGGCATACTTCGTTCCTCATTGTACCGTTCACTCAGGCTTTCCCTCGCCGCCGACAGCTCGTTGCAGTAGCAGCCCCAGTAATAATTGTCGCCGCCCTTACAGTACCAACAAACATAAGGGTTGGGGGCTTTAGGGTTGTAACCGATGACAAGTTCCGTACTCCCGATAGTACAGCTCTCTATAATTTCATAGCCCTGATTGGAGCGTTTCTCATTTTCCATAAGCACCTCTCATTCTCTGGCGTACTTCCGATACGCCTTTTCGCCTGTCGCCCGAAGTTTTTGCACAGGGCGGCTTCCCGCCAGTTCTGGGTATTTCGCCTGCAACTTGCGGCGTGTCCTGCTGACGCTCTCAAAGCTCGGCAAACCGAGGTATTTATGCTGTGTCATTATTTCCGCAAGGGGCATCGCCCCCGCATCCTTCAGGCACACATTGCAGAGGGCAAGGTACAGCACCATATCGTCATTTCGGGCATCCTCATTCTTTTCCAGAATGGCTCGGACTTTCTTTTCAATGGTTTTTAAGTTTCGCATATCTTCCTCCAGAAATGGAATGGGGCGGCACGTCGTCGCAAACTTCATATCACTCGCTTCGCCGCAAGCGGTAAAGCTCGTTTATTCCGTTGCTCCTCCTTTCCCCACGAAGTCCATATGACTTCGTGGGGTTCCCCGACATAAACCGCCCCCGTTCCTAAGACTTCATGGGTTACTTATTCTTTCTGTTACGGATATTCAGCCAGAGTGCCGCACCGCCGATAAACACGACAAGCACAATGGCGATAATGGTTTTCGCATCCATCCCTTAGTCCTCCTTCTTCTTTTTTCTGCCCTTAAAGGCTGCGACGCCGAGAACGCCTGCACCGAGGACGCAAGCCGCCGCAAGTCCTCCCCAGAGGGCAGGGTTGAAGTCATCGCCTGTTTTCGGGGTGTCACGCAACTCGTTGTGCATCGTGACCGTCACGGTTTCGACCGTCTTGACCGTCGCTTTCTGGTCGGCAGGCAGGATATAACCAGAGGACGCCTTATCGTTTACCTCGGACACGGTATATTCCCCGATACGCAAGCCCTCGATGATGATTTCGCCGTTCTTATCAGTCTTGAATGTCTGGTCGTAACCGTTGTTCCCGATAACTCGGAAAGAGAAGCCCTCCACCTTGCCGTCAGAGGAAGTCTTGACGATTTTAAGAGAGCCTTTCTGTGCTTCGTTTAAGAAGCCCTTGCCCGCTTCATTTTCCACGGTATAGGTCTTGCCGTTTTCCTCAATGGATACGGGGTAAACATTGTCGTCCAAAAGGAAGCCCTCTGGGGCTTTCGTTTCCTTGACAAAATATTTTCCGTAAAGCAAGTCCTTCATCTGGTAAACGCCGCCGTCAAGCTCCGTCATCTTTCCAAGCAGCTCATCGTCCTTGTCCAGTTCGCCGTTGCCGTTGGTGTCGGCGTAAACCTCAAACTCCGCACCTGTGAGCTTGTTATCGGGATAGTCCTTATCCACCTTTGTCAGCTCGATGTTGCCACGGATGCGGTAGTTGACAAGGGAGATTTCCACAACCTCGTCCACCTTGCCGACAGTCACGGCGATTTCTTCCTCGGAGAGTACGAAACCTTTCGGGCTTTCGATTTCACGGACAATCCATGTGCCATACGGTACTTTCTCAAAAGCGAAGCTGCCGTCCTCTGCGGATGTTGCCGTAGCAATGGCATTTTCCTTTGTAAACTCTGTCGTTCCTGTCTTGAAAATGCCTATGACCGCACCGCCAAGGGCGTTCCCGTTCTCATCGGATTTCTTGCCGTTTACTGAGCCGTAGATGATGTCATTGTTGATGGCTTCGCCCTCATTTGCTGTGATGTGGACGGTAGCGGTATCCTGTCCTGCGTATTCAAAGACAACGGGATATTTCGTATCGTCCAGAATATAAGCGGCGTTTGTGCTGATTTCCTGCACATAGTAACTGCCCATCGGCAGGTCACTGATTGCCTTGCCGTGACCGCTTTCGTCAAGGGAAATGACCTCAAGCAGACCGTCAGCAGGGATGACCGTACCATCAGCGGCGGTGAGTTCCTCGGCGGCATACAAGCCGAAGGTCACATCAAAGATTTCGCCGTTTGTGCCGACGCCGTATTTCTCGTCTGTTGCAAGGCTCTTTACAAGGTCGATTTCCACTTTCTGACGCTCGTTTACAAAGCCTGTGGCGGTTTCGGTGACAGCCACTTCCTGACCTGCATACACAAGCTCGACGGAGTGGGTTTCCTCATTCAGCACCATGCCATACGGGGCTGTGATTTCCTTTACTTCGTATTTGCCAAGATACAGCTCTTTGGATTTTGCCATGCCGTCTGCACCTGTGGTAACGGTATCTACCACCTCGCCCTTAGAAGCACGGAGCGTACCGTCCAGAGTAACAATATCCTCGGCGGCGGTAATCTCATAGACCGCACCTTCCAGACCGCTGACGGAGAAAATCGGCTGATACAAGCCCTTGTCGCCTGCCACGGTGGAGAACACCTCGCCTGACTTCTCCACGGTAACCGTGCCTTTCTGTGCCATATTGGAGCGTACCACTTCAACGAGCGTAATGCCGCTTTCCTCCTCGGAGTTCTCCTGCACCACATCAAAATAAACAGGCTCGGAGTTTAACACATACCCATACGGAGCCTGCACCTCCACGATGGAGTAGCCCTTACCGTATTCCAAGGTCTGGGGCGTGATAAGCTCGCCGTCCGCCGTGGTGTAAAAGGTGTCAATGGTCGTCACTTCGGGATAAGTGAAAGTCATCGTCACAAGTTCGCCATTCGGGTCGTAAATCTGGAAGCCTGCCCCTGCATATGGGATGGTGTTGCCTGTTTCCGCATCCTTCTTCACGATTTTGATATAGCTCTCGAAGCCCCTGTTGTTGATAAGGTAGCGGTAGGTCTGACCGTCCTTGTTAATGAACACATCAAACGGCTTCATCAGCTCACGCCCCTCCCATCCAGAGGTCTGCTTTACGGTATAGACGCCATACGGCATATCCTTTGTCTGGGCGAAGCCGTTCTCATCGCAGGTGAGAATGTCACGCTCGGTTTCCTTTGCATTTCCATAGCTGCCTGCGGATTTGAGGAACACTTCAAATACCGCACCTTCTTCGGGTGTTTCAATCTGGGTTTCGCCATTGTCGGTATGCTTGATGATGGCGATATTGCCCTTAATGACCTGCTCATTCACATCATTTGCGGCAGAGTTGTACTCAATGGTATAAAGTTCTGGCTCTGCCCCTACATGGTGGATGGTTTCATCGAGCAGATAGCCCTCGGACGGGCTGATTTCACGGACGCTCCAATCGTCACCGCAGATATAATACTTGGTCGTGAACTGTCCATTTTCATCGGTGGTGTAGGTGTCAATCAGTTCCTCGCCCTTGTAGATGCCATAAACCGCACCTGACAGGGTAGCATCGCCCTGCGGGTTTCCTGTTTCCACATCGGTCTTTGTGACCGTCACATTAAATTTCTTCAGCACATTGTGGAAGCTGCGGTTTGTGACCTTTTTCCATTCAATCGGGGCGGTCTGGTTTTCGGGAACGACATAGCGGATAGCCGTGTCCACTTCCTCAAGCACATACGGGGTATCGCCGCTAATAAGGACATTTTCAAACTTCGCCAGTCCGTTCTTATCGGTTACGGCGTATTCATCCACGGGCAGACCGCTTAACGAAGTGCCGTAGAGGTGGAAAGTCACGCCCTCCACCAGATTGTCCTCGGAAGTCTTAATCACTTCCAGACTGCCACGCTTCAGCATATTGTTGAAATTAACCGTGGTGGTCTTGCCGCCAATCAGCGTTACCGTCTGGCTCTGCTGCGGCTCATAGCGGTCAATGGACTGCTCGGTAATCGTATAAGTGGCAGGGAATAAGCCCTCCACACTAATGTTGCCGTTTTCATCAGTCTTTACGGTCTTATCAAAGCCGTCGCCCTTGATGTGGAAAGAGATGCCCGCCACAACGCCGTCCTCGGAAGTCTTTTTTAAGGCAATCGTGCCTGTAGGCGTTTCGATGTTGATATATGCCTTTACGCTGTCAGCGTTCTCTACGCCTGTTACCAAGTCCTGCAAGTTCGGGTCGCCGTAAGCGATGAGCTTTGCGGAGCTGCTGACTGTCGGCACATTCTTCCTCGTCGCCGTAATACGGACAGGACCGCTAATCGCCTTTTTGGAGCTGATGGTCAGCTTGTTGTCGTCCTTCGATACGGACACATTGGCGTCGGAGCTTGTAAAGGAATAATCAGAGAGAACACCGTTTTTATCAGTCAGCGTGACGCTGTACTTCCCGTCTTTATATGCAAGCTCCTTAGTAATATCGTTTTTACCGCCCGACATGAAACTCGGTATGGTGTTATGCTCGCTCATCAGCGAAACAATCTGGTCGTAAGCCGCCCTTGCCCCGCCGTTCGCATAATTCGAGCCGAAGTGCAGGCTGTAAACCGTTGTGCTTGTCTGCTTATACGAGCCTGTGGCTTCACGGCAGCCCGTAACAAACTCCCACACAAGGGTCTGGGTGGCAAGCCATTTTTCATCATCGCTGCCTGTGAGGTTGCTTCGGTTGCCCTGATAGCCGTAGAGCAGGGCAAGCCCGACAGCTTTTTTCTGGTTGGCGGAGAGGGCGTTCCAAGTTTCCGAGGACGCTTTCGCCAGAGTGTTGCCTGTTTTCAAGGGTACGCCCGGCTGGATACAGAACGCATCCTCGCCGTCCACATACATACGGTACTTGTAATTGCCCGTGCCGCCTGCGGTGTAGCCGCCGATGTTGGCACTTGAATTGTACCGCATGGCGTTCCCGCTGCTGTCATAGGTGTGGGTAAAGCTGATTGTGCCGATGTCGCCTGCGGCAAACGCCGTGGTTGCAGGCAGTACCGACAACGCTGTGACCGCAGCCATCACAAGAGCCGCAGCCTTTTTGAATAGTTTAGGGATTTTCATAAATACCTCCTGTAATTGAGATTAGATTTGCCTGACTGACCGAAAAAAGCTGCCCGCATTGGACAGCTTAAAGTGTTTCTTTTTTCGGATAGTTACTGGCAGTATAGGGGGTGAGGTGTGGAGAGGGGGAACGGCAAAAAAATTTGGCTATCCTCCAAAGGGCAGACCTCGCCCTCGGTGTGTGGCTTACCTTTCGTGAGCCTTGCTTCTCTGTAAATGGCGGTTGTAGAACTCCAAAGCCTTGACAACAAAATCCGCTTCCTTCCCTCTGGGGACTGACCTCGGTATGAGCTTGGTTATCCTCTCGTCCTTGAAAGCAGGCTTTTCTTTCTGGTTGGGCTTTTCCTCCTGCATGATGCTCTGGATAACCTCGTCCGTGAGCTTGCCGTCCTGCATAAACTTTTTCATTTTGATAGCCTGTGCAAGTGACGGCGTGGCGTCGTTATATTCCATAGCTTCAAGCAGGGTGTACTGCTGTCCCTCGGTGAGATAGGAGATTTCCACCGCAGGGCGGAACGCTATCTGGCGGTCATCTACCATTTGCAGGATTTCGGGTACAAGCTCGGTTAGGCGGATAAAGCGGCGTACCTGCTCATGGCTGTCATCGGTTTTTGCCGCTATCTTTTCTCGGCTCGTCAACTTCTGCACCACTGGTGCAGAAGTTAAATCTGTACGCTCACCTTGTCGTTTCATTGCTTCAAGCCGCATCTTATACGCAAAGGCTTTCTCACTCGGCAGGATGGTAGTGCGTTGGAGATTGCTTTCCACCATAACGATAATCGCTTCGTCACGGGTCAGCTCCTTGACCTCGCATTTGAGCTTTTCAAGCCCTGCAAGCTCGCAAGCCTTTTTCCGTCTGTGACCGCTGATAAGCTCATACCGCCCGTCCTCTTTGAGCCGAACAGTAGCAGGCGTCATCACGCCGCTTCGCTTGATACTATCGACAAGCTGCTCCATGTCCTCGTCCATTAAGACCTTGAACGGGTGGTCTGGAAACTCGTCAATCTCCACAAGGGGAATGTCTCTTATCTTGCTTAAGTTGGCTTCCTCACGGCTCTGGTCTGTTTCAAACAGTTCATCGTATGCGGTCAGCTCGATTTTTGGTGCGTTGTTTCTCGCCAAGCTCTGCCACCTCCTTTCCAAACTGCTCATAAGCTGCGGCTACCTTGCCGCCTTTGTCATAGGCAAAAATGCTTTTCCCCTCTGCGGTGGCTTCCACGGCACGGATGGAATGGGGTATCTGGGTATCAAACACCTTGATTTTCTGTCCGTAGGCACTTCTCACCGTGGCAGTGATTTCCTTGGAGATGTTCGTGCGGGGCATTACCATCGTCATAAGGATACCGTCAATCCGCAAAGGGGGATTGATTTGCCGTCTGACTTTCGACACGGAGCGAAGCAACAGCTCTAAGCCTTTGGCAGAAAGATAGTGGGGCTGCGTAGGGATAACCACGCTGTCAGCCGCCGCCAGTGCGTTAATAGTGAGCATACCAAGGCTCGGCATACAGTCTATTAAACAATAGTCGTAGTTTTTCTTGACCTCGTTCACGCAGGTTTTCAGCACACGTTCACGGCTTATGGCGTTAATCAGCCTTACTTCCAAGCCCGACAGCTCAATATTGGACGGTAACAGGTCAACGCCCTCGCCGTGGTGCAGGATACTTTTCTGAACATCTATGGGATTGTCCTCAATGATGTCCTGCATGATGGTGGAGAGCGTGACGGGTAAATCGTCTGGTCTGTTGTAGCCAAGGGACATAGTTAGATTTGCCTGTGCATCAGCATCAATGAGCAGGACTTTCTTGCCCTGCTGTGCCAGACTTACGCCCAGATTGACCGCCGTGGTGGTCTTGCCCACGCCGCCTTTCTGGTTGGTTAAAGCAATCACTTTGCAATTTGACATAGATGCGTCCTCCTTCCTTATAGATTTAGCCACTTTGTCAGGGTGGCTATGTAACCGTACCAGAGAACGCAAAAGGATTAACAACGCAAAAAAGCCGCCTACTCTTAAAATCAATAAGAATAAGCGGCTTCGTGGTAATCTGCCTTAGATATATTCAATTTTCATTCTCTTTGCGGGGGCGTTCATCACTCGGAAGATGAGTTCGTCCACGGGGTCGGTATATCTGCCCTGTCGGATAAGCTGATTTTTCAGCTCCACAAGGCTATGTAACAATAAGCGTCTTTCTTTGCCGTCCAGATACAGGTGGGTTTTCTTTTCTCTCATATACAGCACCGTCCTTTCCTGATGTCATTATATAAGGAAGCGGCAGGATGCTCAAATGTGAAAAAAGCGTACCACTATTTCTAATGATACGCTTCTCTCCTTAGATAACCTCAAAATGCTTCAGAGCATCTTTGATTGCTTCAACCTTTTCTGGCGTTGGATGTTTCCTCGGCTGTTTCAATTCCTCCACCGCATTAGGGGCATCGTACATCGGCAAGCCTAAATCCCGTTTTACCTCTGCGATGTATGCGGTATGTACCTTGAAACCGTATTTTGCTTCTATGTACTCCTTAATCATCTTGTAGGTAACACGCTCTTTCGGCTTATATGCGGCGGCTCTCTTGGCGATATTATCAAGCGGCACTTTGCCTTCTCCCTCGCCAAACTCGACTTTTACATTGATTACGCTGTCAGGTTTTTTGTGGGAAAGCATTACAACCGTTTCAATGTGGGGAGTATGTGGGAACATATCTACTGGTTGTACATCTAGAGGCTTATAACCCTTCTCTACCAAGTAAGTTAAATCTCTTGCCTGAGTCGCTACATTACATGAAATATAGACAATACGTTCAGGAGAGAGTGTAGTCAATCTTTCTAGGAATTCAGTAGAACATCCTTTTCTAGGTGGATCCACCATAACACAATCCACCTTTTCATGTCTCTCTACAAATTCAGTCATGAAATGACCTGCATCATCGCATACAAATTCCGCATTTGTAATATGATTTCTTTCAGCATTCTCTTTTGCATCTACAATTGCCTGTGGAACGACTTCTACACCGTAGACTTTCTTAACATGTTTCGCAAGAGTCAAAGAAATAGTACCAATACCACAATATGCATCAATGACTACATCAGTTGGTTTAAATTTTGCATATTCAATGGCCTTAGAATAGAGTACTTCTACCTGTCTTGGATTAATCTGATAGAAAGACTTCATAGAAATCTTATAAGTATTTCCTAGAAGTGTATCTTCAATATACCCTTCTCCATATAGTACCTTTTCTTCTTCTCCTAGAATCACATTATCATGACGTGAATTAATATTTTGAATAATTGTACGTATTTCTGGATATTCATGAGTTAAAGTATCAATAATTTCATGGATATGTGGGATTTTCTTCTTATATGAGATAAATACAACCATTGCTTCATTCTTATGATAGCTTGTCTTAGTTAATACATGCTTGATATTACCTGTTTTAGTGAGTTTATCATAAGGCTGAATATGATATTTTTCAAATAATTCTTTAATACGTTTAATGACCTTATTAGAGAATTCATTCTGAATAAGACAGTAATCGTTATTAATGATATCGTTTGTACGTGCTTTATAGAATCCAGAGACAATATGTCCATCCTGCATTCCAAAAGGTACCTGCACCTTATTACGATAATGATAAGGGTCTTGATCCATTAAACAATCATTGACTCTCAAGTCCTGATGGGCAATCTTTAAGAATGTTTCTTTCACTCTATTAGTCTTAAAAGACTGTTGTTCTTGATCTGACATATGCATTAATGAACAACCACCACATTGTTTAAAACAGTCACATTTTGGCTCTATACGTTCAATAGATGGAGTCTGTAGTTCTACTACTCTACCTACACAATAACTCTTAAGCACCTTAATAATCTCTATTTTAGCTGTTTCATGAAGTAATAGATTCTTCACAAAAATAGTTGTATTATCATGCTTTACTACACCTAAACCATCATGTGTATAATCGATGCACTCATCTATAAATTGATCTCTCTTATTCATACATATCCTCCTCACTTAAAAAAAGCGATTAAAAATCGCTTTTTTATTGCTCTGTTGCTTTCGCTTTATTTGTTGTTTCTTGATCCTTTACAGATGCAAGAGTAAAGGCGATATCATCCTTACCTGCCTGTTTTGTACCATACATTGGGAAATCAGTATCGTTACCACCAGTTAAATAAAGGTTTACTTCATACTGTTTTACACCATTATGCTTATTAAGTAATTCTGTATAGTCAGATCCTTCATAAGCAGATTGACCACCTTTAGAATCAAGGATTTTTACAACATCTTTTGAAATTTGTTCAGCAGTCTTTACTGATGTACCATTAGTAAATTCAATATCCACCTTGAACTGCTTACATGCTGTTTCAATATTCATAGATGCAATAGAACTATGTTTAGATTTAGCTTCGTTGACTGTATCATCTAAGACACTCTTTTGAACTGTTACAAGTCCTTCACAACGATCACCATATATAGCTCCTTCATCCTTTAAAGCACTATATAAATAGATTCCAAGTGCAAGTACAAGTACTGCAACGATTCCAAGCACAATATATCTTGTTTTAATTCTCTTTTTTGAATTATTAGAAGGTTTCATACCCATTTCTTTAGGAGTTGGCTTCTTTTCAGCCTTCTTCTTAGGTGTCTGGATAACTACATCTTCTTCATCATCAAAATGAAATCTTTCTTTGGACACATTAATCACCTACTTTACCCTTTTATTTTACCAAAGATATAAAGTAAAGTATAGTTATTTAATTCTTTCTTTAAGAAGTTCAACAAGTAACTTGTTAACCATACCTGGGTTAGCCTGTCCTCTAGACTTCTTCATAACCTGTCCTACTAAGAATCCTACCGCACGATCTTTACCATTCGCATAGTCTTCAATAGACTGTGGGTTGGCATCTAATACTTCATTCGCCATAGTTTTTAAAGCGTTAGGGTCAGAAATCTGTTTCATACCCTTTTCTTCAATAATCTTTTCAGGATCTTTATTTTCTGTCATCATTGGTTCGAAGACCTTTTTAGCCTGTTTAGAAGAAATAGTACCATCTTCAATGAAATTGATTAATTTAGCTAAATATTCTGGATTTAATTCAATATCATCATAAGACTGGTTGTTCTTATTTAAGAAAGCTAAAACATCACCTAATAACCAGTTAGAAGCATTCTTATAGTTCTTAGTATATTTGATTACTTCATTGAAGTAATCAGACATAGACTTAGTAGAAACAAGAATCTTCGCATCTACCTTAGGAATACCATACTCTTCTTCATAATGTTTTTCTCTTTCTCCAGCCATCATAGGTAATTCGTCTTTGATCTGTTCTACCCATGCATGATCTAATCTAATAGGTAAGATATTTGGTTCAGTATAGTACTTATAGTCTACGGCATCCCCTTTAGAACGCATCACTGTAGTCACTTTTTCTACTTCATCATATCTTCTTGTTTCCTGAAGAACTTCTCCTCCAGATTCAATGACTTCCTGCTGACGTCCTGCTTCATAATCAATAGCTTTCTGAACGTTGCTGATAGAGTTTAAGTTCTTGATTTCTGTACGTGTACCAAATGCTTCCTGACCAAATGGACGGATAGATACGTTAACGTCACAACGCATAGAACCTTCTTCTAGCTTTGCATCAGATACTTCTGTATATAAGAATACCTGTCTTAATGCTTCAAGATAAGCACTTGCTTCTTTACCTGAACGGATACAAGGCTTAGTGACAATTTCAATTAGTGGGATACCAGCACGGTTGTAATCAATTAATGAATAATCAGTTAAATGAAGCTGTTTAGCTGTATCTTCTTCCATATGTAATCTTTCGATATCGATACGCTTTTCTTCTCCATCTACTTCAATCATTAAATAACCATTACGTCCGATAGGTCTTTTATCCTGAGTAATCTGGAAACCTTTTGGAAGGTCAGAATAATAGTAGTTCTTACGGTCAAAGCATAGTAATTCATCGATTTCCATATGTAATGCATGACATACACGAATCGCAAATTCTACACCTCTTTTATTTAAACATGGTAATGTACCTGTCATACCCATGTCTACTTCATTGATCATTGTATTTGGATCTTCACCAAATGTAACTGGTGAAGCAGAGAACATCTTTGAATTAGTCTTTAATTCGCAATGTACTTCTAGCCCGATGACTCTTTCGTAATCCATCTTTAGTCCTCCCTCTTATACTGGTTCTTGAATCCTAATGCTTCTTCTAATGCGTAGGCGCAGTTCAAGACAGTCTGTTCTTCAAAAATACGTCCTGAAATATTGACAGCGACTGGCATATTATCTACAAATCCAGAAGGGATAGAGATAGATGGTGTACCTGCAAAGTTGGCAAGACATAACCAGTTTTCAAGAATAATATATTCATCACTTAAATAATCTTCAGCTGCTTCATCAATTAAAGGTGCAACACCTCCGCCATTAGGCGCAATGATGATATCGTAGTTTTCATAAATCTTATTTAATTCATCTACTACAAGTCTTCTAACTCTCTGTGCTTTTCTGAACATCTTTTCCTGATTTTCAGTTGCAAGAGCTAAGTTACCAAGAATGAATCTTCTCTTAATATGATCACCAAATCCATCTGTACGAGAATTGATCATCACATCATCAGGTGTATCACCTTGTTGTCTATCACCATACTTAACACCATCTAAGCATGAATGGTTACTTGTTGCTTCTGAGTTGGCAATAATAGTATATGTAGGAAGTAATGTCTTCATGAGTTTCTTATCCATTTCAACATCTTCTACTATTGCACCAAGAGACTTTAATGTTTCAACAACATTTTCAAAAGTTTTCTTTACTTCTTCATTTCTTACTTCATTAGATACAGTCGTTAATACACCAATCTTTAAGTTAGAAATATCAGTCGTTAAGTTATCTAAGTAATGTGGTACTTCTCTATTTGATGAAGTCATATCACGATTATCTCTACCAGCTAATGCTTCAGTGACAATCGCCATATCACGTACATTTCTAGTAAATGCTCCAACATGGTCTAAAGAAGATGCATAAGGAATAACACCATAACGAGAGATTCTACCCCAAGTTGGTTTAAAACCTACAATTCCACAAAAACCTGCTGGTTTTCTAATTGAGTCACCTGTATCACTACCAAGTGCAAATGGGATAAGACCACTTGCAACAAGTGCTGCAGATCCTCCTGATGAACCACCAGAAATACGTCTTGTATCCCAAGGGTTGTGTACTGGACCAGTTAAAGCTGATTTATTAGTACCACCCATAGCAAGTTCATCCATAGAAGCCTTACCTACTAAACCAACACCATGCTTATTTAATAAATCAACAACATGGGCATTAAATACTGGTACATAATCAGCTAACATCTTACTAGATGCAGTTGTCTTAATACCCTTAGTGTTGTAGTTATCTTTTAAAACATATGGAATATGTGATAAAAGATCATCAGTCATAGGAGCTTCAATAGCCTTGTATGCTTCATCTTCAGTAATAGTTACAAAGGCATTCAGTCTTTCCTGCTGTTTCTTTGCTTCTTCAAATAATTCTTTATAATATTCTTTTACATCTAACTCTCCACTTTTGAAAAGTTCATGTAATTCTTCAATAGTATGTGTCACCATTATCCTACCACCTTTGGAACTCTGATCTGATTACGCTGTACAGTCTTGCAGTTCTTTAATGCATCTTCTGTACTGATTACATGATTAGGTTCGTCCTCTCTTAAGAATGTTGTTTCAACCACATAAGGGAATGCGAGAGGTTCTACACCTTCAGTATCAATTTCATCAAGTGCCTGTACATGGCTCATGAATACTTCATACTGTTCTCTTAATGCTGGCATTTCTTCGTCAGTGATGTTGAACATGGTTTTTCTTCCTAGTTTTTTCAACATTAAATCTGTATCGTCCATAATTGACCTCCTACTGTTCTAATATAGATGTCTTTGCATCTTCACCTTTTTGTTTAATAATCACAGCCATCAATTCATCCTGTGAATACACAAGAACCTTAATATTAAAGTCCTGTGTGAATTTACTATTAATGTTATCAGCAATCACTGAAGTCAGATATAGTAATTCTGTATATGTCTTGATATTCAAGTGTGCTGTGATTTTCATTGTCTGGATCGTATCATCGATATAGTTGGCCTGCCCAACTAAACCGGCAGCTTCAGTAGAAGCTTTCTTCAAGTTAGACTTGATAGTTGCAAATTCTGATGCAGTGGCTGGGTCTAACTTAGTTGCACGAGTACTTGTAAAGTATACATTTTCATGATTCACATTCTTTAAAGTACCGACACTGCCACCTTCACAGAAAGATTCATAAATATAATTACCATTTGTTTCAGATATTTCATTATTATTCGCACGATAAATACCAATCATAACTGGAACATCTGCAAGTTTTCTCTTCTTTGAACGGATATATTTGTATGCTTTCTTAACACACTGCTGGGCATAGCTTCTTAACTTTTCATCACTTAAAGTAATTGTAGGAGAAGAAAGCTTTCCATCAATCTGTTCCTTAGGATCAAGAATAATAGCAACACTTATACCTTTCAAGGCATAACTAGAACCACTCTTCTTATAATAATCCTGTTCAGTGATATTAGACACAAGTACAGGGCTTTGTAAGCCTTCATATGTCTTACCACTTTCTATCTGTAATGTATCAGGATATTTCTTATCTTCTTCTTTAGTTCCTGCAGAGTCTCTTTTTAATAGATTATTGTAATCAGTTGGTGTTAATTGTAATCCTTCTGATAAATAATAATCATTTGTTGAGAAATGCTTTGTTGAAAGAATCTGCAATCCTGAACCAATAGTAACTAAATCCTTTGTATTACTGAAGTTTAAATAGAACTTCTCACTATTCTTAGAACGACCATTGTTGATCATGTTGTAGTAATTACCATCAAATGTCTTTGCAGAAGATTCTTTTGTACTATTTGATGTTTTTACAGTTTTGCTGGAGCATCCTGTCGCAAAAATAAGCATGATACTAACAAGAGCTTTTAATAATTTATTCATAGTCCGCTAGCCTGCCACTCAAAATGTGATTAAATATACTCACATCGAGATAATGTAAGTTCTCACGAACATTACTTACTATGTCATCGTGTATGCTTTTGATTGACCGAAATCATATCTACTCACAAGTTCTAGTACACTCCATAGTCGTAAATTCCCGAAATAGCCTTCGGTACATACCTACGTTTGCGTTTATTTATGCAACTTCGTAAGTGGTAGCATCTCCCAGATTAAGTGCAGCATTGAAATCTCTGTCTTCGATATAGCCACAGTCACATCTGAAAAGTCTATCTGAAAGCTTTAAATCTTTTTTAATATTCTTACAACAATGACATGTTTTAGATGATGGGTGCCATCTATCTACAATTCGAAGTTCAATTCCATTCTCTTTGCATTTAGCTAGAAGTTTTGATTTAAATTCAAAAATTTCTGCGAAGCAACTGCCTTTGAAAGATGCCTGTTCTTCATCATTCCTGATACGTTTAGATCTTCAATCGTTATATAAGATAGCTTGGTTTTTACTATCTCTGCGATTATCTTATTGATGTAATCAGTACGAATATTGTCAATTCTACGATGAAACTTCTGTATCTTAAGCATTTATTTTTGTATATTTCTTTTTTGAGCGAACTCTCCTTTCTTTAGATTTTCATACTTTCGAGAAAGACTTCTCTGTTCTCAAATAAGTTGTTTTTTAAGTTTCTTTAATAAAGCAAAATCTTTTGGTTTATAATTTGAGATATTTGATGTGTTCATTTTAACACTCCCTATGAGCATATAAACACATTCAAACACAAGAGTCAATATATTCAGTTACTTATAATCTTCTCCTTAAATGCTGATTCGTTCATGATTGAAATACCAAGATCAACTGCTTTTGTATATTTAGATCCTGGATTTTCCCCAACAATCACTAAATCTGTTTTCTTTGATACACTTCCTGTGACATTCGCACCCTGGCTTGTTAAATAGTCTTTAATCTGCTTTCTAGTCATAAGTGTAAGTGTCCCAGTAATTACGACTGTCTTATCTCTAAATGGATTATCGCCTGTATCACGTACCTTTAAATAATCCATATTTAAACCTAACTCTTTCAAATGAGCAATCATTTCTAGATTACGTTCATTACGCTTAAATGCTGCAAGAGAAGACGCGATTGTATCCCCTACATCCTTGATGCTTGTTAATTGTACATAATTCGCATTAAGTAAAGCATCCATAGAACCAAAATGATATGCAAGTGTATCAGCCATCTTAGCTCCTATGCCCTTAATACCAAGCCCAAATAGGAGTTTTTCTAAAGAATTCGCTTTACTATTCTCGATTGCCTCTAGTAGCTTATCCATAGATTTCTTCCCAAAGCCTTCAATATCCATGATTTCTTTTTCATGTACATCCACATGATATATATCTTCAATACATGTCACAAAGCCTAAGTTATAGAATTGTTCGATGATCTTATCACCGAGTCCATCAATATTCATTGCTTCACGGCTGGCAAAATGAATCAGTTTTTCAATCTTCTTTGAATCACATTCTTCATTCATACAATAATAAGCTGCTTCATTAGGTTTTCTTACAAGTGGTGAACCACATTTAGGACATACTGTAATCATCTTAAAAGGTATTTCATGACCTGTACGTCTTTCTTTAATAGAAGAAACAACTTCTGGAATAACATCCCCTGCTTTTCTTACAATAACATCATCACCAATACGAATATCCTTACGGATACAATTGTCTTCATTATGAAGTGTCGCACGCTGTACGAGTGAACCTGCCACACGTACTGGTTCTAGCACTGCATTAGGTGTAATTTGTCCTGTACGCCCTATTGTAAAGACAATATCTTTAAGTTTTGTAATAACCTCTTCTGCTGGGAACTTATAGGCAATCGCCCATTTAGGTACTTTAGCTGTATAACCAAGTCTTCTTTGTGAATTAAGATCATTAACCTTAATAACAACACCATCAATATCATATGGAAGTGTTGGTCTAAGTTTTGCGACTTCTTCAATATAGTTCCATACTTCTTTAATGTTCTTGCATTTACGTGTATAAGGATTTGTCTTAAATCCAAGATTTTTAATCTTTTCTAAGCATTCATAATGTGTTGTTGCATTAAGTTGTGATGCTTCTGGTACATGATACAAGAAGGCATCCAGTCCTCTTTTTGCCGCTATACGACTATCTAATTGTCTAATACTACCTGCTGCTGCATTACGACAATTCGCAAAGAGAGGAAGACCTGCTTCAGTACGCTCTTCATTTAATCTTTCTAATGCCTTTTTAGGCATGATGATTTCACCACGTACTTCTAGTGGTCCATTAAAATCAATATGTAAAGGGATAGAACGAATAGTCTTAACGTTATGGGTGATATCTTCACCAATCGTTCCATTTCCTCTTGTTGCACCATATTGTAATACACCATCCTGATATACAAGTGAGACAGATAAACCATCAAGTTTCAGTTCACATATATATTCAGGATTAGGAATCACATCTGTAACTCGATCATTGAAGGTATAGACTTCATCTTCATTAAAGATATCTCCAAGAGACATCATCATACGCTGATGTGTTACCTTCTTGAAACCTTCTAAGACCTCTCCTCCTACTCTCTGGCTTGGAGAATCTGTTGTAATCCAAGCAGGATTGGCCTGTTCAATTCGGATGAGCTCTTCCATTAAACGGTCATATTCCTGGTCAGTGACAGTAGGAGTATCCTGTACATAATATTCATAGTTATATTTATTTAATAAGGCTTTTAATTCATTAAGTCTTTCAAATGACATCTTACTCATTCCTTTTCTTTTACGTATTATAACAAAATTCTCTTCATAATAAAACTTAAAAATCAGTTTGATAAGCGCTTTAAAGCATGATGATTTCCCATTAAGGTCTTGATTCCATGAGGAACTTCAAAAGCTATATCGACAAGTGGTCCATTGACTTTGACAACAACACCCTTACCAAATATATCATGGTTGACTAAATCTCCCACCTTCCAGTCACTTACACCATTATCTCCAATTAAATCTGTATAAGATTCATGAACATAATTACGTGTCTTAAACTTTGAAGGTCTTCCAACATGTTCAACATGATTTCGACCTATTTCATCTACAAATCGAGATGTGACCTTAGGAGATTGGGATACAAAGCTAAAGCCTTGACTATCAGTCAAATAAAGACGCTTTTTAGCACGTGTAAAGGCAACGTAGGCAAGTCTTCTTTCTTCCTCTAATCCCTCATCTCCTCCTTCACTCATTGTTCTTTCAGAAGGGAAAATGCCTTCAGAAAGACCTGATACAAAGACATAGTCAAACTCTAGTCCTTTGGCCATATGAATACTCATAAGTGAGACATAGTCACCTGTCTTTTCTTCATCCTGAGATGTATAGAGAGCAATATCCTGTAAATATGATTCAAAATCAGGTGTTTCTGGATGAGTATTGACATAAGTATCAATAGAATTCTTTAACTCCATTAAGTTTTCAATACGGTTATCTTCCTGCCCATCCTTCATCAGTTTCAAATAACCTGTATCCTTTAATAAATCTTCATAAATATCAGCTAAGCTCTTATCAGAAACTCTTGCTTTCTCGATCACTTCTACAAGTTCTTTGAGTCCTTTTTTAGCTTTACCACCTACACCTGTTTCATCTAAGAAGAAGCAGACTGCTTCATAATTAGAGATTCCATGTCTTGAGGCTGTAAGGGTGATCTTTTCTAAAGTCTTCGCACCAATTCCTCGAGATGGTGTATTGACGACTCTTTCAAAAGATAAATCATCACCCATAACGACTAATCTAATATAACTTAAAGCATCTTTGACTTCTTTACGATTAAAGAATTTTAATCCACCAAAGATCTTATAAGGAATTTGTCTGCGAATCATTTCCTGTTCAATAGAACGAGATAAATAATTCGCACGATAGAGCACCGCAATATGGGATTCAGATACACCGGATTGTGTGATCTTCTGGATTGTATCACAGATATATTTTGATTCTGCCTCTTCACTTACTGCTGCATAATGAATAACTTTATCTCCTTCTTCTAATTCAGAGAATAAATCTTTTTCTAATCTGTTCTTGTTTTTCTTAATAAGATTATTAGAGATATCAAGGATTGTTTTTGTAGATCGATAATTCTGATCTAGTATAACAGTTTTAACGTTTTGATAGTCTTTATCAAAGTTCATGATATAGTTCACATCACTGCCTCTAAATGAATAGATTGTCTGGTCTGGGTCTCCTACAACACAGACAATAGAATCCTGGGCAAAGTAATGAATAAGGTTGTATTCAATAGAACCAACATCCTGGAATTCATCTACATGGACAAATTGATAACGTCTAGACCATCTTGATACAATATCAGGATTATCCTGGAAGATCTTTAATGTATTGACTAAAAGGTCATCAAAGTCCATCATATTATGATCTTCTTTATATTTTTCATACATAGCATATATTTCTGCTTTATGTTTTTCTCCCGGCATATTACCAGCGAGCTGCAGGGCTTTGGCAGGAGAAACAAAGTTAACCTTATATGAAGAGATATAGTTAATCATAGATTTGATACTGATTGATTTTTGATCTATTTCTTTTTCTTTATATAACTTTTTAATAAGTGATTTCTGATCTTCTTCATCCATAATAATGAAGTTATGAGGATAGCCAATGGCAGTAGAGTGTTGTCTAAGTACTCTGACACATAAAGAGTGGATCGTACAGATTGTTGTACCTAAAGATGTACCTAGAATGTTTTCTACTCTTGTTTTCATTTCATTGGCTGCTTTATTAGTAAATGTGATAGCGAGAATGTTATGAGGATTGACTCCTACTTCTTCAATTAAATATGCTATACGATATGTGACAACACGTGTCTTACCTGAACCAGCACCCGCAATGATTCTTAGGTGTCCATCTAGATAAGTGGCTGCTTCTAATTGTTTAGGGTTTAATAATTGACTAAGTTCCATATTTGTAATCCTCCATTCGCATCCTCTAATATAATAGGGTAGACAGGAAATAATATCAATACTGAGATTAATTATTATTTCTGTGCCTCCCGTTGCACCGTACGTACGGGTCTCGTATACGGCGCTACATTTATATGATAATTTCAAACTAACTTAGATAGTAGTTAAGAGGATTGACCAAACCTGGTCTCTCCTTTTTCTTTATGGCTAGAATCTTGGGACTAAGTAGAAAATTGACTACATGGCCATCGGCCTGTCTGTATAGACCTAGCCTAGTGTTTGCTACCGAGAATATTTGTTCATCTGTAAAGAGACATCTGAGTTTCTTATTCAGTTTCTGTAGATTAATATAAATTCTTTTTGGCTTCTTCCACTGTTTAAGAATAATAACTCTGATTTTGTGGCGAAGCCATTGACCAAAGACGTCAACGAAATATTTCATCACGCCTATTCGATAGTAGTTAATCCATCCCACTACAATCTGGTTGATTCTTTTAAATGTAACTGCAATAGGACGTGCAAT